>JBAWHI010000165.1:0-1769 GCA_049593675.1 Nocardioides sp. | reverse complement strand
AAGTAGCTCTTGAGCCGGGAGCGGTACTCGCGCTCGAACGAGCGCAGGTTCTCCACCTCGTCGTTGAGCTTGTCCCGCTCACGCTCGAGATCACCGAACATCTGCTGACGCCGCTCGGCCGTCTCGGAGTCCAGCATCTGCGCGCGGGTGCGGGCGTCGGACTCGAGGGTGTCGGCCTTGGACTTGGACTCAGCCTCGAGCCGCTCCGCCTTGGTGCGGGCCTCCCCGACGATGCGGTCGGCGTCGTTCTTGGCCTCGTCGACCAGCTCGTCGGCGTTGCGGGTCGCGATCTCCAGCAGCCGGGCCGCGGCGTTCGACGCCTGCGGGACGGTCTCCACACGGATCGTCTCGGCCTCGGTCGCCGCCGCTGCCACGACGGGCTTCGGCTCCTCGGCGGACTCGACCTTGTCGGCCTTGCCGGACTTGTCGCCCGTGGTGGCCTCGGCCGCCTCGTCGGGCTGGGCGGCCGGCTTCTCGGCTGCGGGGGCCGGGCTCGAGGAGCCGGCACCCTGGGCGGAGGAGAGCTTCGACCGCAGCTCGTCGTTCTCCTTCGTGAGCCGCGCGAGCTCGGACTCCACCTCGTCGAGGAACTGGTCGACCTCTCCCATGTCGTAGCCCTCGCGGAGCCGGACGGGGGTAAAGCGCTTGTTGCTCACGTCCTCGGGCGTCAGCGGCATGACCTCATCCATTCGTTTGCGTGATTGTTGTTCCTGGCTGGTGTCGTACTCGGCACGCCCTCGCCCAGGGGGAGGCGTGCAGACGCACTCTAGCGCCCTGGGCTCAGAAGAAGACGGCCCGGTTGACGGTGAGCAAGATGTAGGCGCCGATCAGGACGATGATGAAGCTCAGGTCGATGGCGACGCTGCCCAGGCGCAGCGGCGGGATCACCCGGCGCAGCGCCTTGATCGGCGGGTCGGTGACCGAGTAGACGATCTCCAGCAGCACCAGCAGCGGCCCGTGCGGGCTCCAGGAGCGCGCGAACACCTGCACCCAGTCCACGACGAACCGGACCCAGAGCAGGGCGATGAAGAAGTAGAGCAGGCCTTCGATGACCTGCCCGATGATGGACACGACGCGTCAGCTCTGGTTGAAGAAGCCGTCCTCGGCGATGCGCTGCTTGTCCTCGGCAGCGACGGTCACGTTGGGGGGCGAGAGCAGGAACACCTTGTTGGTCACGCGCTCGATGCTGCCACGCGTCGCAAACACGAGCCCGGCGGCGAAGTCGACGAGACGCTTGGCGTCGTTGTCGTCCATCTCCGAGAGGTTCATGATCACCGGGACTCCCTCGCGGAAGTTCTCCCCGACGGTGCGGGCCTCGGGGTAGGTGCGGGGGTGCAGCGTGGTGATGCGCGACATCTCGGCGACGACTCCGGTGACTCCAGAAGGGCCGGCAGCCGGGCGACGGCGTTCGGCGAGGTCGGACACGGGGGCAGGTCGGGAGTCCCGCGAGGAGCCTCGAGCCGGGACCGCCGGCGTGTCGGCGGTCTCCTGGTCGATGTCGTGCTCGTCGTCGTACCGGCCGGTGTCCTCGAGCAGGCCGAGGTACTCGCCGATCCTGCGCATAGAACCGCTCATGACGTTGCTGTCCTCCGGTGTCCCGGCGCCCGGCAGGGCGCCTGCTGTGAATGTGACACTACTTGCCCTGCGGCCTCTCACCGAGGATTGCGGAGCCGACGCGCACGTGTGTCGCGCCGACGTGCACGGCCTGCTCCAGGTCGCCGGACATCCCGGCGGAGAGCAGGCTCGCGTCGGGGTGCTCGGTCACGAAG
>JBAWHI010000164.1:0-12434 GCA_049593675.1 Nocardioides sp. | reverse complement strand
CGAGGCCGCGCTGCCGGCGTACCTCGACCCCACGATCGAGTTCTTCGACGTGTTCCTGCGCAACCGGGGGTCCGCCGCGTCGATCCCGAGGGTCCGCTGGAACCTCGCGCACACGGAGGGCTTCCGTGCGGCGCCGTCCTGGCCGCCGCCCGGCACCGAGCGCCTCGAGCTGTCGCTGTCCGCCGACCGTCGGCTCGACGCGGAGCCCGGATCCGAGGCGCACCTGACCTGGGTGCACGACCCCGACGACCTCGTGCCGTCGCCGGTCGAGAACGCGTTCGCGTTCCTGGCCGACTACCCCGACGAGCGGTCGTCGGCCGAGCGCACCGACGTCCTGGTGTTCGACGGCGGACCGATCGGCACGGCCACCGTCCTTGCCGGTGGGGTCGGGCTCGAGGCGACGGTCGCCAGCGACGGTCCCCGGATGGACGTCTTCGTCCGGCTGCTCGACGTGGACCCGGCGGGTGCGGCGCGGCTCGTCGCGCGCGGTCAGGTGCACGTCGTCGACTGCAGCGAGCCGCGCCGCATCGCCGTGGACCTCGGCCAGGTGGGCTACCTCCTCGCCGCCGGCCACCGCCTGCGGGTCCAGGTCAGCAGCAGCGACTATCCCGAGTTCGTCCCCCAGCCGGGCACCGGCGAGCATCCCTGGCTCGCCGAGCAGGTCGTGCCCAATGAGCAGACCCTCGTCGTCGGGGGCTCGACGCCGGCCACCCTGACCCTGCACGTGCTGCCCGGGGCGCCACGATGACCCGGCGCGTCGCGCTCATCGGCGGCGGAGTGATCGGGAGCGGGTGGGCGGCGAGCTGCCTGGCCCGCGGGGCGGAGGTCGTCGTCCACGACCCGGACCCCGACGCCCGTCGACGCACCCTGCTCGAGATCGAGCGAGCGCTGCGCGCGACGAACGGCGACGTCGTCGACTGGTCGGACCGGCTGGCCTTCGTCTCGTCGGTCGCCGAGGCCGCCCGTGGAGCGGACTTCGTCCAGGAGAGCGGGCCCGAGACGCTCGACGTCAAGGCCGAGATCGTCCGGGAGATCGACGAGGCCGCGCCGGCGCGGGTCGTGGTCGCGAGCTCGTCGTCGACGCTGATGCCGAGCACCCTGGCGGGGATGGCGCCGCAGCACCCCGAGCGGGTCGTGGTGGGACACCCGTTCAACCCCGTCCATCTGATGCCGCTGGTCGAGGTCGTCGCCACACCGGACACCGCGCCCTTCGCGGTCGCAGCGGCCCTCGACCACTACACCTGGCTGGGCAAGCGCCCGATCCACCTGCAGCGCGAGGTGGCCGGTCACGTCGCCAACCGGCTGCAGGCGGCGCTGTGGCGAGAGGCGTACTCGCTCGTCGAGAGCGGCGTCGCCAGCGTCGCCGACATCGACGCGGCCGTCGCGCACGGGCCGGGCCTGCGCTGGGCGCTGCTCGGGCCCCTCGTCAACCAGCATCTCTCCGGCGGCGCCGGCGGCCTCGCGCACGTCCTGGCCCACCTCGGGCCGCCGACGCAGGCGATCATGGACGACCTGGGGGCGCCGCGCCTCACCCCCGAGCTCGTCGCGCTGTTGGTCGCCGGCGTCGACGACGAGCTCGCCGGCATCGACCAGGACGAGCTGGCAGACGCCCGCGACCTCCTCCTGCGCGATCTCCTCGCTGCCAAGACCGGAAAGGCGGTCCTCCCGTGATCCTCCGCTACGAACCTGCGATCGACCTCGACGCGCTGGTCGCCATCGACGTGCACACGCACGTGGAGGCCGACGCCCACGGGCACCACTCGCTCGACGAGGAGCTCATGGACGCCTCGGCGGCGTACTTCAAGGCCGACCAGCTGCGCACGCCGACGATCGACCAGATCGCCGAGCACTACCGCGAGCGGTCGATGGCAGCCGTGGTGTTCACCGTCGACGCGACCACGGCGACCGGCCACCCGGCGCTCTTGAGCGAGGAGATCGCCGAGGGTGCCGCGCGACACAACGACGTCCTGATCCCGTTCGGCTCGGTCGACCCGCACCAGGGAGACCGCGCTGTCGAGCGAGCTCGCCGCCTGGTCGAGGAGTACGGCGTACGCGGCTTCAAGCTCCACCCCAGCCTGCAGGGCTTCGACCCCCACGACCGAGCGTTCTACCCGCTCTACGAGACGATGGCGGAGCTCGGGGCGGTCGCCCTGTTCCACTCCGGCCAGACCGGGATCGGCGCCGGCCTGCCCGGTGGCCGCGGCATCAAGCTGCGCTACTCCGATCCGATGCTCGTCGACGACGTCGCCGCGGACTTCCCGGGCCTGCAGATCATCCTGGCTCACCCGGCCGTCCCCTGGGCCGACAGTGCGATTTCGATCGCGACCCACAAGGCGAACGTGTTCGTCGACCTGTCCGGCTGGCTTCCCAAGTACTTCCCACCGCAGCTGGTCCGCCAGATCGGCACGCTCCTGCGCACCAAGGCGCTCTTCGGCAGCGACTTCCCGGTGATCACGCCCGACCGCTGGATGTCCTCGTTCGCCGAGCTCGGCGTGCGCGAGGAGGCGGTGCCGCTGATCCTCAAGGACAACGCCAGCCTGCTGCTCGGACTCCGATGACCGCCCCGTCTGGAAGGTGGATGCACGATGAGTGAGGAAACGATGCCCGGGTTCGCGGGACTGGGCCTGTTCACCGGGGCCTCCCAGGTGGACAACTTCTGCCGGATGGCCGAGCTCGTGCCGTCGGTCGCGATGGCCCCCTCGACCAGACCCCGACCGTGGCCGACGGGCGTCCCGATCCAGGCGCCGGCCACGTTCGAGGTCCTCGGCGAGACCCGGTCGTTCGAGGAGGCGTTCGTCGGCGCCGAGACCGCCGCGCTGCTGGTGCTCCACCGCGGCGAGATCCGCTACGAGCGCTACGCCCTGACCGGTGGACCAGACGTCGCCTGGATCTCCATGTCGGTCGCGAAGAGCTTCGTCTCCGCACTGGTCGGCATCGCGATCGCCGAGGGCTGCATCGCCGGCATCGATGATCCGATCAGCGACTACATCGTTGTCCGCCCGGGGTCGGCGTACGACGGTGTCACGATCCGTCATGTGCTGCAGATGTCGTCGGGCGCCCGATGGAGCGAGGACTACAGCGACCCGACGTCCGACGCACTGCGGCTCGCCGACGCGATGTCCGGGCACGGCAGCCTCGAGGAGTTCGTCGCCTCGATGAGCCGCGAGCTGACGCCCGGAACCGTGTGTCGGTACAACTCCGGCGACACCCAGGCGCTCGGGCTGCTCCTGGTCAGGGCGACCGGGCGGTCGCTGGGGGACTACATGCAGGAGAAGCTCTGCGAGCCCCTGGGCTTCACCTCGCCCGGGGCCTGGCTGACCGACGGATCGGGCATGGAGGCCGCGTTCGCGTGCCTGACGCTGACCGCGCGGGACTTCGCCCGCCTCGGCGAGCTCTACCGCCTGGGCGGACGCGTCGGCGACGTCCAGGTCGTGCCCGAGCGGTGGGTCTCGGACTCGGTGGTCGACTCCGCGCCGCCACTCGAGGCCGTGCCCGGCCTGGACGAGCCCCCGGTCGGCTACGGCTACCAGTGGTGGATCCCCCAGGGGTCGGGAGGCGAGTTCACGGCCATCGGTGTCTACAACCAGTTCGTGTACGTCGACCCCGCGCGGGAGGTCGTGATCGTCAAGCTCAGCGCCAACCGTGCCTACGGCACGTCTGCGGAGGAGGCCGACAACCGCGAGGACGAGACGATCGAGCTGCTCCGAGCGCTCGCCGGCCAGGTCGACTGACCCATGCGGTCCGAGGGTGCTCGCGCCCTCAGACCGGGTGCCGCTCGGGCTGACGGGCGAGCACCCGCGCGACGGCCACGTCGGTGCTGCTGTGGGCGATCACCGAGACCAGGACCGCGACGGCGGTGAGGGCGAAGACGTGGTGTGCCTCGTCCATGCCGCTCGAGCCGACGATGACGGCGTAGGCCACGCTGGCGAACCCCTTGGGGCCGAACCACGCGACCGACCACCGCTCCGGACGGGAGAGCTCGGTGCCGGCGAGGGTGAGGTAGGCCGGGATCGGCCGGGAGACCGCGATGACGCCGATCGCCAGCACGATCCCGGCCACCCCGGCCGTCGTGAAGACGTCGACGTCGAGCAGCGTGGCGAACGCGAGCAGCGCGCCGCCCTTCGCGAGCTCACTGACCAGCTCCCCGGTCCTGCGGAAGGACTCCGAGGCGGACGGCGAGACGGTGGCGACCGTGGCGCCGGCCACGAAGGCGGCGAGGAACTGGTTCGCGTGCAACAGGTCGCAGGCGCCGAAGAGGATCAGGGCGACGGCGAGGGGAGCGAGCGGTTGGAGGGACGGGACCGATCCCGTGCCCGGCAGCCGGACGACGGCAGCGACGAGGAGGGGCAGGGCGACCCCCAGCGCGACCCCCATGCCGAGCTCGCCGAGCAGCAGCATCGGCTCCGTGGTCCATCCCTCGGGGTCTCCGCCCGCGACTCCGACCAGGAGCAGGACGGCGGGCAGGGCAAGCCCGTCGTTCAGGCCGCTCTCGATGTTCAGGGTCTGTCGGACCCGGCCGGGCACGTCGCTGCGGCCCACCAGCGCGGACGCGAACACCGGGTCGGTCGGGGCGAGGACGGCGCCGAGCACCAGGGCGGGCGCCCACGGCAGACCTGCGACCCAGTGTCCGAGCGCGGCGACGATGAGGAAGGTCAGCGGCATGCCGAGCAGCAGCGCCTGGGTCGGCGCGCGCCAGTTGCGCGCGAGCACCCGTCGGGGTGTGTGCTGGCCGTCGGTGAAGAGGATCGCGAAGAGGGCGATCTCCGCTGCCCGCTCGACGACGACGTTGTCGACCTCGATCAGGCCCAGGGCCAGCGGTCCGGCCGCCAGCCCGACCGCGAGGAAGACGGTGGTCGTCGACAGGGGGCTGCGGGCGGCCAGGGCGGACGTCAGCACGGCCAGCAGCAGAGCGCACCCGAAGACCAGGACGAAGACCGTCATCGCCGACGACGCTATCGCGTGCCGGGTGCCCCTGCCCGCCCCAGACGCGTCGAGCCCGGGCGTCGATGTGAAATCGGCCGCGTTTGGTCGGAAACGCTCCCGGATCAGCAGAAATTGGTCACCCTGTCCCCATGCATTCTCGACCTCTCATCTCGGCCGCCGCCGCCCTGGCTGTGGCCGGCGGACTCCTGGCCGCAGCCCCGTCGCTGTCCGCCGCGTCCTCCGCAACGCCCACCACGATCCTCGACAGCACCTCCGGCGACCTGCGCGCCGTGGTGACCGCCCCGGTCGGTGGCGACTGGGCGGTGCGCTTCGTCGACGACTCGGGCACCGTGCTGGCGTCCGTCGCCCGCGATGCCATCGCGCTGGAGACCGCCGAGGGTCGGGTGGTCGCAGACCGTGTGACCGAGGTCGACGGTGACACGGTCGAGCTCGGCACGGCCGACGACGGCCTCACCGCCAGCGTGACCGTCGCGCCCGACGCCGCGGGGGTCTTCGCCGTCCGGGTGGCCGGGCACGGGGCCGGCATCACCGGCGTCTCCATCGACCTCAAGGCAGGCAGCGACGAGCGCTACCTCGGGTTCGGTGAGCGGTCGAACGCCGTGGACCAGCGTGGACGGCAGGTCCAGAACCGGGTCGAGGACGGCCCCTACACCGCGAACCAGGCCTTCCTGGTCCGGAGCTTCGTCCCGGAGCCCGGGCTCGGCGAGCGCCCGGACTCGACGTACTTCCCGGTGCCGTGGATGCTCTCCACCTCCGGCTACGGCGTCCTCGTCGACAACGACGAGGACAGCTCCTTCGAGCTGGCCACGTCGGAGCATCGCAACGTGAACCGGCTCGTCGTCGAGGCCGACTACCTCGACCTGCGGGTCTTCGGCGGTCCGACCCCGGCGCGCGCGCTGAAGCGGATGAGTGCGGCGATCGGACGCCAGCCGGCCCCGTCCACCCCTGCGCTCTACGGGGCGTGGTTCCAGCCCGACGGCAGCAACTGGAACGCCGAGTTCGACGAGCAGCGTGAGCAGGGCGTGCCGGTCTCGGTCGCCGAGACGTCCGTGCACTACCTCCCGTGCGGAAACGACCGCGGCGAGGTGCAGGAGATGGCCCGCACCAAGGCCCTGCACGACCGCGGGATGTCGGCCACGGCGTACTTCAACCCGATGATCTGCACGAACTTCCTGCCGGAGTACCAGCAGGGCATCGATGCCAACGCCTTCACGCGCGGCGCCGACGGCTCGACCCTGGTCTACCCCTACTCGACCGCGCGCCACTTCGAGGTCTCGCAGGTCGACTTCTCGAGCGAAGCCGGCCGGGAGTACTTCAAGGGCCTGCTGCAGGAGGCCGTCGACCACGGCTACGACGGTTGGATGGAGGACTTCGGCGAGTACACGCCCGACGACGCGCTCTACGCGGACGGCACGCCCGACTCCGCCATGCACAACCGCTACGTCGAGGACTACCACGCGACCGCGCGCGAGTTCGAGGAGACCGCCCCTCGACCGCTGCTCCGCTTCCAGCGCTCCGGCTGGACCGACGCCGTCAAGGAGTCCTCGATCGTGTGGGGCGGTGACCCGACCACCGGGTGGGGCTTCGACGGACTGACCTCGTCGGTGACCCAGGGACTCAACATGGGCATGTCGGGCGTCTCGGTGTGGGGACCGGACATCGGCGGGTTCTTCACCTTCCCCGGCGACCCGCAGCGCTCGCCCGAGCTCCTGAACCGCTGGATCGAGTACGGCGCGTTCACCGGCGTGATGCGGCTGCAGAACGGTGGCATCCAGATCGCTGTGCCCAAGCCGGTCAAGGTCGACGATCCGGCGGTGGCGCCGACGTGGAAGCGCTACACGCGGCTGCGCACCATGCTCTACCCCTACGTCGCCGGCAGCCAGGACGCCTACCAGCGCAAGGGTCTGCCCCTGATGCGGCACCTGTCGCTGACCAACGCGCGGGACCAGAAGGCCGTCAAGCGCGACGACCAGTACCTCTTCGGTCAGGACCTGCTGGTCGCGCCGGTGACCGAGGAGGGTGCGCGCACCAAGAAGACCTACCTGCCCACCGGTACGTGGATCGAGCTCGCCCGCGCATGGGAGTTCAAGGACGACGGGAAGTTCAAGCTCAAGCGCGTTCAGGCCGTCGGCGGCAAGCGGACCGTGACGGCCAAGGCGCAGCTGAAGACGATCCCGCTGTTCCTGCGTGCCGGGGCCGTGATCCCCATGCTGCCCCGCACGGTCGACACGCTCAGCGAGTACGGCAAGGACGTCGAGGGCCTGGTCGACCTCACGGACGAGGACGGGCGTCGGATCCTGCTCGCCGCGCCCCGGGCCGGCAGCTGGAGCGGTCCGCTCGGCGCGGGCGAGACGATGTCCTCGACGGTCACCAAGCGGGCCTGGAAGCTCGAGGTCGACGCCGATCAGGACCGGACGTACGCCGTGAAGGCGACCCTGGCGGGCATGGACAAGTCCTGGAAGCCGTGCCGGGTCGTCGCCGGCGGCGAGGAGATCTCCTTCAGCTACTTCAAGGGTCGTCGGGTGCTGCAGTTCTCGGCTCCCGTGGGCGCCGAGGGCACGGTGCGAGTGACCGCCTGCCGCTAGTCTCGCGCCCGTGATGTTCAAGCGGCTGCTCAACGCAGGGGTGCTGGCCGCCACCCGCTGGGTCGACCGGGCCGGGGAGATCGTGCCCGGTACCCGGGCGGCCGACGGGTTCGGGAGCTTCGGCGCCGAGACCTGCATCGGCTACCCGGCCGCGACCTTGATGGGGACCCGGTCGATCCACCTCGGCTCCGGCACGCTGGTGGGTCGGCAGGCGACCCTCGCGGTCGGCTACGGCCCGGACGACCCGCGCCTGCCCGAGCGTGGACTGGTCATCGGGGACCGCTGCGTGCTCGGAGCGCGGGTGACGATCGTGGCCCATGTCTCGGTGGAGGTCGGCGATGCCGTCTGGTTCGGCCAGGACGTCTTCGTCTCCGACTCCGGCCACGGCTACCAGGACCCGGATCTGCCGATCGGGGAGCAGTTCGGCGGCCAACTGCCGGTGGTTATCGGAGCCGGCTCCTGGATCGGCCACGGCGCGATCATCCTCCCCGGAGCGCAGATCGGGCGGAACGTCGTGGTCGCGGCCGGCTCGGTGGTGCGTGGTGAGGTCCCCGACCACAGCGTCGTCGGCGGGGCTCCCGCACGGGTGCTGCGTCGCTTCGAGCCCGGGATCGGCTGGGTCGGCACCCGCGGCGACGTCCGGCCGGTCATCCCCGGCATGTTCGGGCCGTTCGGTGAACTGCCCGAGGCCGACCTCCCGGCTGTCGGCCCGTGACGCCGGGTCGCTCGGTGCCCGGACCGGGCACCAAGCGGCTCACACGTGACCGGGGACGTCGATCTCGCCGGTGTAGATCGGCGAGTCCTTGCGCGAGAGCAGCTCGCGCCGTTCCTCGGGGCTCAGCGCCTCGACCTGGGCGCGGACGTCGGAGGGGAAGCCGCTCACCTCCGGCGCCTCGTCGACCGGCACGATCGTGTGCACGATCTGGTCCGCGTAGACGTGGACCATCGTCATCGCCTGGTGGCCGTCGACCCCGGACACGAACCGCTCCAGCGGCGCCGGGTCCGAGGTGTAGCACGTCGCGGACGCGACGGAGACCGGGATGCCTGCGAAGGTCGTGTAGGTCGAGTAGTGGAAGTGGCCCCCGAGGATGCAGCGGACGTCGGTGCCGGTCAGCACGTCGGCAAGGCGCTGCTGGTCGAGCAGCTCGATGATCTCGGCGGCGGGCATCATCGGGACCGGGATCGGTGGGTGGTGGAGTGCGAGCAGGGTGCCGTGCGGGGCGGGCGTGCTCAGCACCTCGCCGAGCCACCCGAGCTGTTCGCCGGTGATCTCACCGTGGTGGTAGCCCGGGACGCTGGTGTCGAGCGAGACGATGCGCAGGCCGTCGATGTCGTGCACCCGGTCCTGGGTCGTGGCGTCGTCGCTGTCGAACAGCTCGCGCGCGTACGCCGCCCGCTCGTCGTGGTTGCCCATCACCCAGACGACCTCGGCGCTCATCGCGGCAGCGGCCGGCTCGACGATCTCGCGGAGCCGGGTGTAGGCCGCCGGCTCGGCCCGGTCGGCGAGGTCGCCGGTGAACACCAGGGCCTGCGGCGCCCGGTCGAGCCGGGCCAGTCGGGCCAGCGCGAGCTCGAGCCCGGCCTCGGTGTCGATGGCGTCGTACTGCCGCGCGCCGTCGGCGAGCAGATGCGGATCGCTCAGGTGGGCGATCACGTGACCGGGGTCGGGGTGTTGGCCGAACTGCACGGGTCCAGGCTAGTGGTGGTCTCCGCGCCCGCCGCCGCATGTAACGCGGGGTTATGGCTTCTGGTGTGCCGAAATTTCGGGTTCCTAGAGCAGATAACCCCGCGTTACATCTGGGGGGCGACCCCGGCAGGAGAGATGGTGCCGACGACATCGCCGAGCGCGATCCGGCCGCCGTTGGTGCCCGGGGCGGTGTAGCGGAGGGTGACGGTGTCGCCGTCGTCGAGGAAGGCCGACTCCTCACCCCAGCCGATCTCGAGCAGCGAACCGCGCTGGTCGGGGTCGGGTCCGCTGACGGTGCCGGAGCCGAAGAGGTCGCCGGTGCGCAGGGAGGCGCCGTTGACGGTGAGGTGGGCGAGCATCTGGGCGGGCGACCAGTACATCGTGCGGTACGGCGGGCGGCTGACGACCTCGCCGTTCACCTCGACCTCGACGTCGATGTCGAGCCCCTGCGTGGCGCCCGGGCCCAGGTAGGGCAAGGGGGTCGGGTCCTGGTCGGGCAGGTCGACCCAGGCGGCGTCGAGGGCCTCGATCGGCGTGACCCAGTGGGAGATCGATGTCGCGAACGACTTGCCGAGGAAGGGCCCGAGCGGCACGTACTCCCAGGCCTGGATGTCGCGCGCCGACCAGTCGTTGAGGCCGACGAGACCGAAGACGTGGTCGGCGAACCGGTCGTGGGGGACCGGCGCCCCGATCTCGGACGGGCTGCCGACGACGAACCCGAGCTCGGCCTCGATGTCGAGGCGGGTGGACGGGCCGAAGACGACCTCGTCGGTGGTCGAGCCGGTCGAGGCTCCGCGGCGCTGGCCCGACGGTCGCACGACCGGCGTGCCGGACGCGACGACGGTGCCCGAACGGCCGTGGTAGCCGACGGGGAGCCGCTTCCAGTTCGGCAGCAGCGGCTCGGAGTCCGGGCGGAAGATCCTGCCCACGTTGGAGGCGTGGTGCTCGGAGGCGTAGAAGTCCACGTAGTCGGCGACCTCGATCGGCAGGTGCAGGGCGACGTCGGCGAGTGGCACGAGGTGCGGCTCGACCAGGTCGCGCTCCGACTCCTCGGTGAGCAGGCCGGTGACCCACCGGCGCACCGACGCGCGGACCTGGCGACCCTCGGCCATCAGGGCGTTGAGGGAGCGCTCCTCGAAGACGTGGTGCACGTCGAGCATCTCCGCCGCGGCGACCGGAGCGAGGTCGACGACGAGCTCGCCGATCCGTACGCCGACGCGGGGCTCCTCGCCGGCGCGGGAGAACACGCCGTACGGCAGGTTGTCGACGTCGAACAGGGAGCCGGCGGCTCCGGGGACCCAGGTGGTGGTCGGGGTGGTCATCGCATCTCCAGGAGGCTCGGGTCGATCAGGCGAAGGGCGATCAGGTCGTCGAGCGGCTCGCTCACCGAGCAGGAGCCGAAGGAGGTGAACCAGCGGCGGGCGCCGGCGAGGTCCTCGGTCGTCGCCGCGAGCGTCGATCCGTCCCGCTCCTCCAGGACGGCGACGACCTCGTCGAGGGGAGCGCCGTCGAAGGCCCGCCGGGTCGCGAGGAGGACGTTGAGGAATCCGTGGTGCTCGAAGCCGTCGTCGCCGGTGTGCCGGACGGCTCGGTGCAGGCCGGCCGTGCACTTGAACGGTGTCTCGCGGTCAAGGGCGGCGTCGATCCAGCCGGCGAGCGTCGGGGCGGACGGATAGGCCGCGGCGTCCAGACCGCCGGTCCGGAACTTGAGCCGGAACTCGCTCGCGGCGACCTCGTCGGCTGCGGCGAGCCACGATCGGCTCGGTGCGTCCGAGCCGGGCTGGTGGGGGAGCTCGACGTGGACCGGCACGTGGTCGTCGAGCTGGCCGTCGGCCCGGGCGGCGTCGACGGCGGCGGTGACCCGGCGGGCGTTGCCGACCAGGTCGTCGGGGTCGCGCAGCGCGATCTCGATGCCCTCGACCGCGATGTGCAGCTTGCGGGCCAGCGTGGCGAGGCCGGCGATGTTGCCGGCGCCGCCGGTCACCACGACCGACAGGGCCAGCGGCGTCGCCGTGAGGGCGGGCAGATCGGTGTCCTTCACGACGAAGGTGCCGACGAGACCGGCGGCCGGTTCGGACCTGCGGGCCTGGTGCGCCGCCGCGGCCTCGGCCAGGGGTGCATCACCGGGCGGGAAGATGGCGGCGTCGTCGACGAGGCCCCGCCATGCGGCCGGCCAGGGGGAGGGGACGGGTTGCGTTGACACGCGGGCTACTCTAACCACGAGGCGGATACCGGACGAACGCGTCCGACTAACGGACAAGCGGAGGCGAGATGGCCCACTACCGACGCATCGGCGAGGTCCCCCCGAAGCGGCACACCCAGTTCCGCGACGGCGAGGGGCGTCTCTACCGCGAGGAGCTGATGGGAGAGGAGGGCTTCTCGTCGGACTCCTCCCTGCTCTACCACCGCGGTGTGCCGTCGGCCATCGTCGCGAGCGAGGTCTGGGAGCTGCCCGACCAGAGCCGTCGCCCGAACCATCCGCTGAAGCCGCGGCACCTCCAGCTGCACGAGCTGACGACCGGCACCGACGCCGTGACCGACCGGCGACTGGTCCTCGGCAACAGCGACGTCCGGATCTGCTACGTCGTGACCGGCGGGCAGGAGTCGGGGCCGTCGGCGTACTACCGCAACGCGATCGGCGACGAGTGCGTGTACGTCGAGAGCGGGACCGGCGTCGTCGAGACCGTCTTCGGCGTCCTCGGCTACCGCGCGGGCGACTACGTCCTCATCCCACGCGCGACCACCCACCGGTGGGTCCCCGCCGAGGCGAGCCGGCTCTACGCGATCGAGGCGAACAGCCACATCGCGCCACCGAAGCGGTACCTCTCGCGCTACGGCCAGCTGCTCGAGCACGCGCCGTACTGCGAGCGCGACCTGCACGGCCCCGAGCAGCCGAACGTCCGCGAGGGCGAGCACGTCGAGGTGCTGGTCAAGCACCGCACCAGCGCCGGCGTGGTCGGCACGAGGATGACCTACGCGACGCACCCCTTCGACGTCGTCGGCTGGGACGGCTGCCTGTATCCCTACACCTTCAACATCGACGACTACATGCCGATCACCGGCAAGATCCACCAGCCGCCGCCGGTGCACCAGGTCTTCGAGGGCCACAACTTCGTGGTCTGCAACTTCCTGCCGCGCAAGGTCGACTACCACCCGCTGGCGATCCCGGTGCCGTACTACCACTCCAACGTCGACAGCGACGAGGTGATGTTCTACGT
>JBAWHI010000163.1:0-17926 GCA_049593675.1 Nocardioides sp. | reverse complement strand
CGCCCGCCCCGCCCGTACCGTCGTCGACATGCGCCCGCTGCTCCTCGCCCTCGCCGCGGTCCTGACGCTCGCCGGGTGCTCGGCGACCGACGAGGCCGAGCCCGCACCGGCACCCGCCCCGGCCCGGACGACCGGCTCCCCCGCCGCTGCGCCCACGCAGTTCGACCAGTACGTCGCGCTCGGCGACTCCTACACCGCAGCACCGCTGGTGCCGCCCACGGACACCTCGACCATCTGCCTGCGCTCAGGGGTCAACTACCCGGCGCTGCTCGCGGAGGCGATGCCGGGCACGGAGCTGACCGACGTCAGCTGCAGCGGCGCCAGCACCGGCAACACGGTCCGCCCGCAGGCCGGCCGCACCGGATCGGTGCCGCCGCAGTTCGACGCGCTCCGGCCCGGGACCGACCTGGTCACCATCGGCCTGGGCGGCAACGACCAGCAGCTGTTCGGCGGGACCCTCGGGTCGTGCGTGCGCCTGGCCCCGGAGGACCCCACCGGCTCGCCGTGCACCGACGAGGCGAGCAGGCGCGAGCTGGCGCAGACCCTCGAGACCATCCGCGGCAACATCGCGACGGTCGTCGAGGGCGTCCAGGAGCGGTCCCCGCGGGCGCGCGTGCTCGTGGTGGGCTACCCGCAGATCATCCCCGGGACCGGCACCTGCGACGACCTGCCGATCGCCGCCGGCGACTACCCGTTCGCGCGCGAGCTCAACCAGGGCCTCAACGAGGCCGTGCAGGCGGGCGCCGATGACGCCGGTGTCGAGTTCGTCGACCTCTGGGCGCCGAGCGAAGGGCACGACGTCTGCGCCGACGAGCCCTGGATCAACGGGCGGGTGACCTCGGCGCAGACCGCGCTGGCCTACCACCCGCTCGAGACCGGGACGCGAGCGGTCGCCGCGCTGCTGCTGGAGACGCTCAGCTGAGCTCGTCGTGGACCGGGATCCCGGCCACCACGGTGTAGGCCGAGGAGATGCCGCGCAGCGCCGCCCCCTGCGCCGCGGTGTCGGCGGGGTCGAGGTCGCCCAGGAGCGGGTCCCGGTCGAGCAGCACGAGGTCGCCCCGGGAGCCGGGCCGCACCATCGGCTGACCGTCCACCGAGGCGGCGAGCGCCTCGCGCACGGTCAGGGCCTGCTCCGCGTGCCACGGGTCGCGCTCGTCCGCACTGCGGTGCACCGCGGCGGCCATCGCCAGCCAGGGATCCAGCGGCGAGACCGGGGCATCGGAGCCGATGGCGAGGTCGACGCCCGCCTCGAGCATCCAGCGGAAGGCGAAGCACCGCTCAGACCGCTCCCCCCAGATCCGCTCGGTGAGGTCGCGGTCGTCGAGCAGGTGGGCCGGCTGCACGCTCGCGCGGATGCCGAGCTCCGCCATCCGGCGGAAGTCGTCGCGCTGCGCCATCTGCACGTGCTCGATCGACCCGCGGGCACCGGTGGCGGCGTACGACGCCAGCGCCTCGGTGACCGCGGCGTCGCCGATCGCGTGGGTGGCGATCTCGAGGCCGCCGGCGTGCGCGACCCGGAGCAGCTCGCGGAGCTCTGCTCCCGACAGGTTGGGCTGGCCGGAGGGGTACTCGAGCCGGTGCGCGTCGCCGTACGGCTCGCAGCACCACGCCGTCCGGGTGTTCAGCGAGCCGTCGCTGATGATCTTCAGCGGACCCATGGTGGCGCGGGGATCGCAGCCGGGGAGCGTGTCGCCCGTGCGCAGGCCGAGGGCGATGACCTCCTCGAGGTGCAGCTCGTAGGTCGCCGCGCGCACGCGGAGCACGTCGCAGCCCTCGCCCCAGCGCTCGGCCCAGTCCATGGGCCCGTGCCCGAACTCGAAGTCGCTGATGCCGACGACACCGGTCGCTGCGGCGAGGTCGAGCGAGCGCCGGTAGGCCTCCGGCGAGGTGCCGTCGGTGCCGACGAGGGTCACCAGGCGGGGGTAGGCCGCGAACCACTCGGCCTCGCGGACCACCGAGTCGCGCACCGGCATGGCGAGGTGCATGAGGGCGACCGTGTTGAGCCAGGCGTGGTGGCCGTCGCCGCTGATGAGCACCACCGGGGTGTCGCCGGAGACGGCGTCCAGCTCGGAGACGGTGACCTCGCGGTCCCAGCCGGCCGAGCGGTGGCCCCAGCCGATGACCGGCAGCTCGGGGTACTCCGCGACCCGTTCCGCGACCTCGGCCAGCGCCTGCTCGGGCGAGCGCGCCGGCGCCAGGTCGAGCCGGCCGGACGTGAGCGTCCACTGCGCCATGTGCACGTGCTGGTCCCACAGACCCGGGATCAGCCAACGTCCGGCCGCGTCGACCACGTCGGCGCCGGCGGGCCGCTCGGCGCCGGGCGCGACCGCGGTGACGACGCCGTCCTCGATCGCGAGGTCGACGGGCTGGTCGGGAGCGCGCTCGCCCTCGTGCAGCGCGACCAGGCGGGCGTTGCGGATCAGGAGTCGGGACACGTGCGGAACGCTAGCGGTCGGACCATGAGCGCCGGCGCGCGGCCGGGGGTCCTAGATGACGCCCTCCGGTCGATCCGACACCGGGCGCGACGAGGTGGCGCTGGCGGCGGGGCCGGCGGGCCTCGACACCGGCCTGCTCACGACCTGGCTGGGGGGCGAGAGCCCAGAGAGTAAAGGGCTCGGCCGCTGCCGACGGGGGATACGACAACGACCGAGCGCCGACGAATGTACGGGTCACACAGTGGGTGGCACAACTCCCACGCCGGGTATTGCGGGGTGATTCACGTCCCGCCGAGCGTCAGCGCAGGGTGACCTGCCGGTTGGCGAGCCCCGACCGTGCGGCGCGCTGCTCCGTGGTCAGCGCGGAGTCGTCGGCGAGTGCCGCAGCGAGGTCGGCGGCGAACCGCTCGGCGGGCTCCTCGAGCGCCTCCGGCCCGGTGCCGACCGGGAGGTCCCACACCGGGGCGAGCAGCCCGTGGGCGCGGAACATCCCCACGAAGCGCGAGCCGTCCACCAGCACGTCCGTGCCGGCGGCGTGCAGCCGGGCGAGCGCGTCGAGCAGCGGCCCCTCGGGCTCGGGCATCACCCAGCGCAGGTGCTCCTTGGCGCCGACGTCGGTCCAGTACGCCGCCTCCACGGTGGTGAGCCGGGCCGTCGGCGACGCGGCGGTGTTGGCCTGCTCCAGGGCCGCCGACATGGCGGCGCGGTCGCCGCCCTCGACGTCGGCGATCCAGAAGTCGAAGCCGTCGTGGACGGTGACGCGGAGCGGCTCGTCGGCGACCAGGTCCTGCAGCCGTGGACCGTCACCGGGCTGGTCGGTGAGCCCGATGACGCCCGGGTCGGACTCGAGCGCCTTGGCGAGCACCGCACCGAGGTCGCGCGACACGTCGCCGAAGTGGTGCTGGACCTGGAGACCGAGCCAGATCTCGCCGCTGTCGCGCACCATCGCCGGGGCGGCCATCGGCAGCAGCGAGCAGAGCTGGACCGTGCGGTCCGGGTGGTCGACGAGCGTCAGCGGCGCCGTCGCCGCGGGCACCAGCTCGCGGAGAGCGACGATGTCGCACTCGGAGGGCAGCCCCTCGAACGGGCGGCTCACGAACGGGGCGGGCGCGCCGCCGGCCGCACCGTGGCAGGCCTTGTAGCGCTTCCCCGAGCCGCACGGGCACGGCTGCCGGGGCCCGACCTCGCCCTCGGCGTGCGACTGCGGACGGGCCTTCGTGCGGGACTTCTTCGCCATGGCGGTGAACCTATACGCCGCGTTGCTCCAGCAGGTCGAGCAGGTAGGCCGGGCGGTCGCTGATCACCGCCTTCACCCCGAGCTCGAGGCACAGATCGAGATCGGCGGCGGTGTTCACGGTCCACACGTGCAGGTCGTGGCCGGCGCCGGTGATCCGGGGGCCCAGCTTGGCGTGGTCGGCGAGCTCACGGATGCCGGGCCCGACCACCCAGTCGGCGCCGATGATCCGTCGCAGCATCGGCCAGTGGTGCGCCTTGTCGACCAGCTGGACCAGGGGCACGCCGGGGGCGATCCGCTCCACCCGCTGCAGCGCGGTCCAGCTGAAGCTCATCACTCGCACCGGGGAGCCCGTCCGGTGCCAGCCGAAGTGGCGCAGCAGGTCGACGAGGCGGCGCTCGACGAGCCCGCCGTACCGGGTCGGGTGCTTGGTCTCGACCGCGACCTCGATCCGCCGGTCGAAGTCCGCGACCGTCTCGAAGAGGTGCCGCAGCGTCAACACCCGGTCCAGCCGCTCGTCGCGCGGCGGCGCCTCGTCGTCCAGCTCGGCCCACGGGTTCTTCCAGGACGCGAAGTCGAGCTGGTCGAGCTCGGCCAGCTCCATCGTGGACACCAGACCGGTGCTGCTGGCGGTCCGGCGCAGGTCGCGGTCGTGCACGCAGACCAGGTGACCGTCCGCCGTGAGCCGGACGTCGCACTCCACGCCGTCGGCGCCCGCCTCGAGCGCGGCGACGTACGCCCCGAGCGTGTGCTCGGCGTTGTCGTGGCTCGCGCCGCGGTGGGCGACGACCTGGGGCCTCACGCCCCCCAGTGTGCTACTCCTCGGCGGTCACACTCGTCCGCGACCCGCCAGCGAGGGTTGAGGCTCACGCTGCTGCCCGGGAGTCGGTGGCCCTGGGCAACGTGAGCCGACGCGTGCCGCCCCCGCCGAGAACCGCTCGACGACCCGACCGTGCACCGGGCGCGACGGCGGGTCGCGCACCCGTACTCGGACCGGTCAGAGCGGTGCCTTGTCCGAGCTGGCCAGGTAGTCGGAGGTGGCGGCGAAGGTGGCGTCGTAGCCCCGGTTGAGGATCACCAGGAGCGCCGGGACGGGCCGCTTGCGCAGATCGCAGGTCGCCACGCCCCGGTCGCTGGTGGTCGCGGTGCACAGGACGGTGCGACCTACCGTGAACCGGACGGTCTGGGCGGCCACGACACGTTCGGTCCCGGCCTGGGTCAGGGTCGCCGTCAACACCAGCGGGGGCTGGTGCACGATCGCTCGGGTCGCGACCATCCGGGTCGGCGCCGGCTCGACCTCCAGGGTGAGGCTGCCGCTCGCCGTCCTCCCGGCGGCGTCGGCGACCTGGACCACGACGACGCTGGTCCCCGCCGTGGTGGGAACGCCGGTGATCGTGCCGTCGGGCGCCAGCGTGAGCCCGCCCGGCAGACTCTCCCCCGGAGCGAGAGTCCAGGACCGGGCCCCGGTCCCCCCGGTCGCGAGCAGGCCGGCCTGGAAGTCGACCCCGACCATGCCGGGCTGGAGGGTGGTGGGCTCGACCTCGAGCGGCGGCACGTCGCCGGGGTCGGTCGTCACCCGGTAGCCGTCACCCTCGGCAGTGTCGAGCCCGACCGCCCCGATGCCGTTGGCGGCCTGGACGAGGAAGCGGACGTCGCCGGAAGCCTGGCCCGCCGGGAGCTGAAGGGTGCCGGACCAGCGGGTCGAGTCGGTCGGGTCCTGGCTGAGGTCGACCGAGCGCCACTGCCCGTCGCCGGAGTCGTCGGGGCCGCCGGTCCAGGTGATCCAGACCTGCTGAACACCTGCCGAGGGGTCGCCGGTGACCCGCGCGGAGAAGGTCACCGACCTGTTCCTCACGACACCCGAGACGTCGCTCGCGCTGGGCGCGGCTGCGAGTGCCGGCTGGTTGCTGCCGTAGGAGGTGCTCTGCTCACCCGAGTAGAAGAGCCGCAGGTCCAGACCGTGGTAGGCGCGTTCGGTGTTGGTCAGCGCCCCGCCCCGGTCGGAGCGGTACTGGGCCGGGGTGACGACGAGTGAGGTGCGGCCGCTCGCACCGAGTGCACCGAAGTAGTTCGGGTTGACGAGTCGTTGCGGGAAGAACGCCTCGGACTCGAAGGTGGTGTTCGCGGTCGAGCCCTCGATGGCGGGTGCTCCGGTCACCGGCAGCAGTCCCGAGACGTCGGTGTAGTCGCCACCACGGAAGCCCACCCCGCGCAGCAGCTGGTCGGGAACGGAGACGTCCTCGACCTGGGTGGGCAGCGCAGGAGCACCTGGCTGAACGGTGACCCCGTCATCGCCATTGAGCCAGCGGAGGGTGTCGGGAAGCTCCGCGCCCGCGCCGGAAGGCTTGGCGCCTCGCGTCGTGGAGGTCGTGACGGCGAGATCCTCGGTACTCAGTCCGAGGGTGCTGCCGGGCCCGCTGGTGACGGGCTGCGGCGCTATCCCGGAGGAGTCGGAGCCGATGGGGGTCCGCCCCGGTGCGTCGAACTCGGTCATCGGAAGCCCGTAGAGCGTCGCCTGGAGCACGACCTTCTGGTCCATCCCCGTCAGGGTGCCTATCCCGGCCAGGTAGTCCTGCTTCGCAAGCACGAGCGCGTTCCCGACGACCACCGGCGGTGGCCGAGGTCGGTCGGCAGGTCCTTCGTGGAGCCGGCGCGCCAGGTCGAGATAGAGCCGCTCGCTGTACTCCAGGAAGTCGGTGTCGCCGTACTGATAGCCGGTGCCGCCGACCAGCACCGCGTGCTGCTGGGCCATCCGCTGGGTCCAGTCGAAGGTGTTGGTCACTCCCGGGACCGCTGCTCCGTCGACGATGTTGTACCCGGAGTGGCAGCCGGCGCTGAGCACGATCGTGTCCTTGAGCTTGGCGGCATTGACCCCGCCGTCGTACGCCGGGTCGAGCACGTCGGCGCTCAGCGCGGTCTCGAAGTCTGCGGCGAGGGTGTCGTTGGCGCTGAAATGACCCGCCAGGTAGACCAGGTCGTGGTGGGTGTCGAGGAGGGCGTCCTCCAGGTCGGTGGCGTCCCAGGCTTCCGCGAGCGGCGTGCCCTGGTCGGTGATCAGCGAGTCGTGGCGACCACCGGGGAGGGCGGCCGCGAACTCCCGTTGGACGGCGTCGGCCGCGTCGGCCAGGAAGTCGTATCCCGTCACCAGCGACGACGACGGCTCAGGTGCCGGCTCCGGGTCGAGGAAGTTCTCGATCGTCGACTCGATCTCCTCGGGCGTCTTCACCAGCCGACCGACGGCCAGGTCGGGCACCGGGAGGCTGGCGCCGCCGATCGTGACCTCGGTCGAGGCACCGTAGGCGTCCTGGCTCTGGACCTGGTCCTGGGTGAGGCTGGCGCCGGACGGCGAGTCGGGCAGCACCGGCGGCTCGAACTGACTCTCCTGGCCCAGTCCCGATACGTCGGGATAGCGGAAGAACGGGATCACGTCGTCGCCACCGGCGATCACCACGTAGGAGCTGGCCCCGTTGCGATAGGAGTCCACGATCTCCTTGACCGCCCGGGCCACGAGGTTGACCGCGTAGGGACAGTCGGTGTGAGCCGCGACCTGGGCCTGCAGCTGTCGAATCCTCGCCGACGCGTGCACGTCGACGACCGCACCGTCGGTGGCTGCTGCGAGCGCCTCCAGCGAGTCGAGGTAGGTGCCCTGCTCCGCGGAGCCTTCGTCGAGCCCAAGCTTGTTGGTGTCGGTGACGATCACCGTGCGGCTGTCGTTGCGTGTGGCCGCCAACGTCGGGGTGGTCGCGTAGTCCTCGAGCCCGGCGCACGCGGAGCCGCCCGTGGTGGTCCGCGCGAGCCGGTAGGGCCGGTCGGCGGCGAACTCGGAGTCCGTTCGGCCCTGGACGCGTACGTAGAAGTAGCCGTCAGTGTTGCCGGTGGCGGCCGAGACCGTCTCGTCGGCGGCGCCGGTGTTGACCGAGACCGCCAGCAGCGTCTGGTTCTGCGCGGCCGAGAACGCGTCCCGGAAGGCCGGGTCCGCGGTGAGGCCGGCGACGTAGGAGTCCGAGGCGTACACCCGCGGCGCATACACCCGCGGCGCATACACCCGCGGCGCGTACACCCGCGGCGCGTACACCCGCGGCGCGTAGACCCGCGGGGCGAACTGGGTGGACGGCAGCTCCGCTGCCGAGGTCGGCACCTGCGTGACGCTGGGGGGGTACTCGGGGACCTGGGTCTGCGCCCCCGGAGCACCGGCCGCCGCACCTGCCGCGAGCTGGGTCAGGTCCGAGCCGTCCACCAGGCGCTCGAACGCTGCTTCGATGTCGCCGTACAGCGCGACGTCGTAGTCCGCCGGCAGGTCCGAGAGGTCGACGCGGACCCGTTGACCCGGGACGACCGGGAAGCGGTACCACCGAGCCTCGCCCGCTTCGTCCAGCGTGCCGGACGCCCCGGTTGCCGGGAGGTCGGCGGCGCCGAGCCACTGCCGGTTGTCCTCGCCGATGGAGGGATCGACGTAGGGCCGGGTGTTGAGCGTCAGCGTGCCGCGCAGGAAGTTGTTGTAGTCGCGGTTGGATCCGCTCAGGCGGAAGCCGTAGGTCTGTCCCGGTTCGACGTCGAAGCTCGCCAGGCCCCCGTAGAGGAACCCGTGGGACGGACTGGTGCAGCAGTCCACCGGACCTTCCTGCACCAGGGTGTCGACCACCACACCGTCGACGATCAGCTCGAGCGAGGTCCGCACCTGGAACCAGGCGTGCAGACCCTCCCACGTGTAGGGGACGCTGATCGGGCCCGCCGCGCTCTCGGGGGTCGCCGTGGTGGTGAAGGTCCACGACGCCGATCCGGAGCCGTCGGCGTCGTAGGTCATCGAGGCGGCAGCGTCCGAGCCCTGGGAGACGGTGCTGGCCCCCGGGCCGGCAGCCTGCCAGCCGACGTCGACCGGGCCGGCACTTGACGGGCCGGCGGACAGCAGCAGTGCGCCGGTGAGGGCGAGCAGGACGCTCAGGGCGATCGTCACCACGGTCCTGGTGCGATGCACCGTCGGCCGCAGCGAACCTGGTGCAGTCCGGATGGTTGAGCTCATGCTGGTCGACCCCCTGGGAGTCCTCGCCCGCGGCAACGGGCGGCGGCTGCGGCTGCTTGACCGCCTTGGCACGC
The DNA here is from genome assembly GCA_049593675.1 of Nocardioides sp. Lineage (GTDB taxonomy): Bacteria > Actinomycetota > Actinomycetes > Propionibacteriales > Nocardioidaceae > Nocardioides. Next base: position 9,163 of record JBAWHI010000163.1, on the reverse strand, counting down.
TAGCGGAGCCGAACGAGACTCTGAACGCCCGATATTGGGGAAGTTGTCGGGTCCGCCTGCGGTTGGGTGCTACCGCCCGAGCAGCTGCTCGGCCCGGGTCACGCACCGGCCCAGCCCGCTGCGCGCCCCCGCGGCCTCGGCCCGGTCGAACGCCTCGGCCGGGAGGCGCGACCGGCTCGGCAGCAGCGCCCGACGCAGCGCGGTCTCGGTCGGCGAGAACCGTGGTGCTCCGATCTCGTCGCGCACGCGGCCCGCCGCGGCCACGAGCCAGACCGCATCGACATCGGCGTCGCGGCACAAGAGCCACAGGGCGATGTCCTCGAAGAGGTGGGCGAGCGACCACCGGTCGTCGCGTTCGGCATAGGCACCGAGGGCTTGCTTGAAATGACCGCCGGCGCTATCCAGGTCCCCGAGGTCGCGGTCGACGTTGCCGAGGTTGTGGCGATTGACGGCGACCAGCCAGGGGTCACCCACCCTCTCGGCCAGGGTCTGGGCCTCGATGAACCGCTCCCGTGCCGCGGGCAGGCGATCACGGGCGGTGGCCAGCATGCCCATGTTGGTCAGCGAGACCGCGACCGCGCGCTGGTCGTCCAGGACCCGCCGGCGGGCGAGGCCCTCCTGACTGAGGCGCTCAGCCTCGTCCAGATCGTCCTCGTCCTCCGCCACCAGCGCGAGGTTCGTGAGCAGCGCGGCGACTCCCGCCTCGTCCCCGAGGCCCTCGCGCAGGACCAGGCTGGCCTCGTACGCCTCCCGGGCCAGGTCGGGGTGACCCTGCTGAGAGCACAAGGTGCCGCGCAGGTGCAGGACCTCGGCCATGCCGACCCGGTCACCGACCTCCGCGAAGGCGGCCTCGGCCGCGAGCAGCTCGCGCTCCGCCTCGGCGAATCGTCCCTGCTTGCGATCCAGCTCGGCCCGCGTCGTCCGTACCCGGGCCAGGCCGACCTGGTCGTCGAGGAGCTCGGCCGACTCGCGAGCCCGGGCCACCGCGTCCTCGGCAGCGGCCCAGTCACCCCGGACCACGAGCGAATCGGCGATCTGGAGCAGCACCCCGTGCCGCTCCGCGGGGTCCACCAGCGGCAGCGCCTGTTCGAGGTAGGAGATGGCCACCTCGTTCGCATACACCGCTCGCGCCGCGGCAGCCGCCGCGCACAGGTAGTGCCGCTTCTTGGCCAGGTCCTCGCTGCGGGAGTAGTGGTAGGCCAGCAGGTCCAGGTGTCGCCGAGTCCCGTCCGCCTCCCGTTCCAAGACGTCGCCCAACCGTCCGTGCAGGACGGTTCGCACGCTGTAGGGAAGCGAGTCGTACGCCACGTCGTGCGTCACGGCGTGGGCGAAGGCGAATGCCCGGGCACCTGGATCCACGAGGTCGATCATCCGGGTCGCGGTCAGCCGGACCAGATCGTCATGCACGGCTGTCTCGGTGCCCAGGTCCGGGTAGGCGGCGGCGACGAGCTGCGTGCGGAAGTCCCGCCCGACCACGCTCGCGACCTTGACCGCTCGACGCGGCCCCTCGGGCTGCGCGTCGATCCGGCTGAGCACGAGACTGTGCAGGCTGGACGGCAGCTGGAGCGCGTCGGGGTCCGCAGATCCGTCGCTGCGAGCGGTGTGAGCGAGCACGTAGTCGACCAGCTGCTCGAGGTAGAACGCGTTGCCCTCGGCTCGCTCCACCACCGTCGCGATGAGCTCCGGGGCAGGGTCACGGCCGACCAGCAACCGGTGCCGCCCGACGACCAGCGCCGCCGCCGCATCGGGGCCGAACGGCTGGAGCACCAGGCTGGTGACATGGTCGCCACGCCTGGCGAGCAGGTTCGCTCCACCCGTCTCGGCGGGACGGGTCGTGACCACCATCAGCGCCGAGCAACGCGCGACGGTCCGAGCCGTCGCGTCCAGCAGGTCACGCGAGAGTGGGTCGATCCAGTGCGCGTCCTCGACCACCAGGACGAGGGGAGCCGTCGAGGCCCGGACCACGAGCAGCCGTCCGAGCAGGTCCTCGAGCGACGCCTTGCGCAGCGCGCCGTCGAAGGAGGAGGTCAGCGCACTGTCGGGCACCGCCAGGCCGAGCAGCGGCCCCAGCAGGGGGGCGCGAGCGACGAGATGGGGCGCCAGGCGCTCGACCGCCTCGGACACGTCCGACGCCTCGGCGTGGTCGAGATCGAGCTCCAGCAGCCCGGCCCACAGGTCGCGCCACCCGGCGTAGGTGACGTTCGTGGTCCGTGCGGTGGCCTGGGCCCGGACGATCGCGACACCGTCATCGTCCAGCTCCGCGAGGAGCTCGGCCAGCAGCCGCGACTTGCCGACGCCGGCCTCGGCCTCCAGCACCACCACCTGCCCCTCGCCGGCCCGGGCAGTCGACCAGCCCGCCCGGAGCCGGTCCAGCTCCGCCGCGCGGCCGACCAGGGCGTTCGGCGCGGCTCGGGGCGCTGTGATCGAGCGCCGTGCTGCTCGTCCGCGGAGGGACCGGACCTCGACTGCCTGCCGACGCCCCTTGACGGTGATCGCCGCGACCTCGCCCCAGTCGAAACCGTCACCCGCACCCTCGGCAACCTCGCCGTGCACCCACACGCCCTGGGTCGGCGCCCGCATCATCAGGCGAGCGGCGAGGTTCACTGCGTCTCCCAGACAGCAGAACGTCCGTCGCTCACGGTGTCCGTAGGTGCCACTGCGCAGGCGACCGGTCGCGATCCCGATCTGGATGTTGCTCACCGCGACCGCGTCGCCGATCTCGCGGATCCGCAGGGCCGCCTCGCAGGCGCGTGCCGCGTCGTCCTCGTGGGCCGCGGGAGCCCCGAACACGCCGTACAGGTAGGCACCCTTCTCACCGATCGTCAACTGCAGCAGCGAACCGCCGAGCTCGTCCAGGACCTGCTGCGAGCAGGTGACGAACTCGTTGAGCACCTGGCGTGCCCGCGGGTCGCGCTCGAAGTCCACGCCACCGAACCGGACGAAGATCGGCACCGCCGGGCGGAGGTCGGCGAGGAACTCACCACGACCGGCCACCATGCGGTCCCAGACCTGTGGCAGCAGCCATTGCCGAGCCACGCTCTCGGGGAGCTGGGGCCAGTCGGGTGCCGGTTCGAGCGCGAGCGGTCCATCGACCAGGCCCACCAGGACGCCCACGACGCCGCCCTGCCCGGTCCGGGTCTCGCGCAGCGTCGCACGAGCACCCAGCGACGCCAGGGCACCGGCGTCGAGAACGACATCTCCGGCGACAGCCTGGCCCTCGGCGGCGGCCAAGGAGTCCATCAGCTGCCCGGCGAGAACGTCGATCAGCTGGACCCGCGGGTCTCCGACGACGAAGCGGTGCACCGCGCCGACCGCCACCGCGATCTTGATCCTCAACGGCTCCGCGGGTGCTCCGGGCACGGCGAGGGTGCCGACGCGGGCCATCACCTCCTGCATCGCGAGCCCGCAGGCGGCGGCGCGGCCTCCGTCGTCACCGTCGAGCCACGCCGTGATGGAGTCCCCTGCGAAGTACACGACGTTCCCTCGCCACGCGTGCAGGCACTCCATCAGCGCCGCGAAGACCCGGTCCATGGCCGCCCCCAGCTCCTCCGCGCCGCGCCGCTCCCCGAGCTCGTCGGCCAGGGACTCGGTGAGCTCCGTGAAGCCCGACACGTCCACCAGCAGCGCCGACCCCGTGGCCCGTGTCGCCAGCTCCTCACCGCGCGCGAGCGCGCGGCGACGGTCGGCCGGGATGTAGGCCTGGGGGTTGTCCCCGGGCAGGGTCTGGATCAACTGGGCTCCAAGGCGGTGATGTCCCGAGACGGTCCATTCTGGCATCGCTTCGTGCCACGATTCGGTCCGTGAGTGTTTCGCCCGGCGTCATCAGGAACGGCGCGCTGGTGCGATCCCTGCTGTCGTTCGGTTTCGCGTTCACCGCGGAGTGGGCGTTCACGGTGGCCATCGGGTTGGTGGCCTTCGCCGAGGGCGGGGCACTGGCGGTCGGGCTGGTCGGCCTGCTCCGGCTAGTGCCGGCCGCGCTGTTGGCGCCGGTGATCACGGCGTACGCCGACCGGATGCCGCGCGAGCGGGTGCTCGTCGCATCCGGTGTCGTCCGGGGCGTCGCGACCCTGCTGACAGCGCCGATCCTGCTCGCCGATGCCCCGATCGTGATCGTCTACGCGCTGGCCGTCGTGTCGTCCGTCGCCTTCACCCCCTTCCGGGCGAGCCATTCGGCGCTGATGCCGTCGCTGTGCCGCACCCCGGACGAGCTCGCGTCGGTCAACGTGCTCCGAGGGGGCCTGGACTCCGTCAGCGTGATCGTGGGACCCCTCGTCGCCGCCGCCCTGGTGGCGGTGGCCGATGTCGCCGCGGTGTTCGGGTTCGCGGGCGCCTGCAGCCTGCTGTCCGCCTGTCTGCTGATCCGTCTGCGCTACGAGCGGATCCCCCCGCAGGCGATCCGACCACGGCACCTGCTCGCCGAGGTGGGACAAGGTCTGGCTGCGGTCGGCACCTACCCGGGCGTCGGCCTCACGGTCGGACTGGTCGTCCTGCAGGCCGCGATCCGCGGCGCCTTCACGGTCTTCCTCCTCGTCATCACCATCGACCTGCTCGGTCGGGGCGAGTCGGGCGTCGGCGTCGTCCAGGGCGCGGTCGGCGTCGGAGCACTGGTCGGCAGCGTGCTGTGCACTCGATTGGTCGGCAGCCGCGCGATGACACGCTGGCTCGGAGTCGCGGTCGTCCTGTGGGGGATGCCGCTGGCGGTGATCGGCCTGGTGCCGTACTACCTGCCGGCCCTGCTCGCCGCCGGCGTGATCGGCGTAGGGAACGCACTGGTCGACGTCACGGCCTTCACCCTCATCGCCCGGATGGTCCCCGACTCCGTCCTCGGCCGGGTCTTCGGTGTCCTCGAGAGCGTCGGGGCCATGGCAGTCGGCCTCGGTGCGCTCGCCGCACCGCTCCTGATCGAGGTCCTCGGCCCGCGTGGTGCCCTCGTCATGGTCGGCGCCATCGCCCCCGTCGTCTGCCTGGCCCTGTGGTCCCGGCTCACCAGGATCGACCGGTCGGTCGGGGTCCGGACCGACGACATCCTGCTGCTTCGTCGGGTGCCGATGCTGCGTCCGCTGCCGGTGCCAGTGCTCGAGCAGCTCGGCCGCGAGCTGCGGCACACCACCGTGCGCCCCGAGACGACGGTGTTCCGCGCGGGTGATCGGGGCGAGGGCTTCTACGTCATCGCCGACGGCACGGTCGAGGTACTCGACGGTGACGACCTCGTGCGCACGATGGGCGCAGGTGAGGGCTTCGGGGAGATCGCGCTGCTGGGGAACACCCACAGGACCATGACGGTACGCACCGTCGACACCGTCGAGCTCTGCTACCTCAGCGGCGTCGACTTCGTCTCGGCCGTCACCAGCATCAGCGGTGCGCGCTCGGCGGCCGAGGAGACCAGGCGGGCCTATCTCGCCCACGCACCAGGGGCCCAGCCGGACGAGCCCGATCCCCCGGCGCCTGCTCGCTAGATCGGCGACCCGACCCGGTCGGGCTCCGGGGGCTCCGGCACCGACGGCCGGGAGAGGGCACCGGCGAGGTCGTCCGAGGCCTCCTCGAGCAGTGCGCGGGCCGCGACGCGGCCGGCTTCGATCATCCGATCGAGCTGGTGGAACTCGAGCAGGCCCACCCCCAGTGTGGGCGGGGTCAGCACCCAGGCTCCCTCGCTACGCGCCGCTGCGACCGCACCCCCGCTGCCGATCATCATGGTGCGCAGCAGGGTCTCCCCCAGGGCTGGGATCCGGGGTGGTCCGGTCCGGGTCCGGCCACCCCCACCGCTGCCACCCATCGAGATGTTGACGGCCACCACGGGTCCCTCGTGACGCTCGGTGAGCAGGTCGACCGGCAGGTTGTCGAGCACCCCGCCGTCGATCAGCAGTCTGCCGCTGGCGTCGGGGATCGGGGCGAAGAGCACCGGCAGACGGACCGACGCGCCGACCGCGTCCACGAGCAGGCCGCGCCGGTGCACCTCGCGGGTGCGAGCGACCAGGTCGGTGCTCACCACATGCAGCTGGCGAGGCAGTCCCTCCAGCACGGTGTCCGCTCCGAAGGCTCGCACCAGCGCCTCGCGCACGCGGTCTCCCTTCGCGAGCGAGTGGGTCGGCAGCCGCCAGTCACTGAACGGGCGACGACGAACCCACTCCGCGTAGCACACGTCCTCCAGCTCGTCGCTCGCCAAGCCGGAGGCGTGCAGCGCCGCCACGACCGCGCCGATGCTGCTACCGGTCACTCGGTCGACGTGTAGGCCGGCATCGGCGAGCTCGCGCAGCACGCCCAGGTGGGCGAAGGCGCGGGCCCCGCCGCCCGCGAGCACGAGCCCGAGCGATCTCCCGGCCAGACGATCGGCCAGCGCCCGCAGCCCGGGGACGAGCTCCCCCTCGACCAGGGTCAGCTGCCAGGCATCGGTCGCCGCCACCCAGGCCGCGCGCTGGTGGGGCCCGGGATCCGGACCGAGGAGCACCAGGTCCGGTTGCTTCACCAGGGCGGGTGCAGAGCCGAGCACCTGTGCCTCAGAGTCGGCCTGGGACACCAGGACCACCGCGTCGGCCTGACGCAGGCAGAAGTCTCGCCAGTCCTGTTCGGATCCACCCTCGGCTCCGTCGGCCACCAGCAGCACCCGGTCGTTGTCGGCCTCGGCCCGATCGAGTCCCTCCGGCTCGAGCGCTCGGGATGCGACCACTCGCACGTGCTGGGAGAGTCGCTGCCGCAGTACCTCCGCGACCTCCTCCGCGCCGCTGCCCGGATGCGTCCCCACCACCGCCACGACCGAGGGCTGGACCGGGGCCTGTCGCTCCGGGCGCCCTTCGGCGGTTCGCAGTCGCTCCACCACCTGGGTGAGCACGAAGCGGGACGCGGTCAGGTCGGTCGCGATCGCGGCCTCGAACGCCATGCGCGAGACCTCGAGCACGGTCGAGTCGCGCCGAGCGCGCACACCGGCGGACCGCGGTTCGCCGGTGAGCAGTGCGAGCTCGCCGAGCACGTCGCCGGGACCCAGCTCGCGCACGAGACGTTCGCCGACGAAGACCTCGAGACGACCGCGACGCACGACGTACGCAGCTCCCGGTGGGTCGCCCTCCCGGATGAGCCAGCTGCCGGCCGGTACCCCCACCAACCGCGAGGCGCTCTCCAGCAGGCTCCGCGACTCGAGCGGTAGCGCGTCGAACATGGGGACGTCGGACAGGTCGGTCGGGCTCTGACCCGTCGTCGGGGCTGGGGTGGTGGCCAGCGGGTCCGGTGCCTGGACCCGGGCCGGGACGCCGTCATCGACATCCTCGTCATCGACCGACGTGCGCAGCCTGCCCAGCGGCAGAGCGAGCAGTGCCACGACCAGGAAGGCGACGATGGAGAGCAGCCACCCCTCGCGGAAGACCGTCACCGCCGTCGCCGGGGACGGATCGCCGATGATCACCACCAGGACGGCGATGCCGAGCACACCGCCGAACTGGCGAGCGCTCGACACGACAGCCGAAGCCGTGGCGTAGCGACCTCCGGGCACGGCCGCCAGCGCAGCGCTGCCCAGGAGCGGCAGCGTCGCCCCGACGCCGATCCCGCTCAGTACCTGTCCGGGCAGCCACTGCGTCCAGAACGCCGGCTCGACCCCGACCTGCTGGTGGTACCAGAGGTAGGCCCCGGCCCAGATCAGAGCACCGGGCACCACGAAGACGCGATAGCCGTACCGCTCGGCCAGGGGGCCGAGCCGGGCCGCCACGATCGCTGCGACCAGCGCACCGGGGACCAGCGCCAGTCCCGCCGTCAGGACGTCGTACCCCCACACGTACTGGAGCCACAAGACGTTGGTCAGCATGTAGGCGAAGAACCCGAAGCCGGCGAAGATCGTGGCGACGTTGGCGACGTTGTAGGAACGGATCCGCAGCAGCGCCGGGTCGAGCAGCGGCGATCGGTGCCGGCGCGAGCTGCGCACGAACAGCGCGAAGAACACCACGCTCAGCGCGAGCGAGGCGATGGTCGCGACGCTGGTCCACCCCCAGTCGGTGCCCTTGATGATCGCGAGGTTCAGCACCGCCAGGCAGACGGCCAGCAGGGCCGCCCCGGCCAGGTCAGGGACCGAGCGCCGACCAGGAGATCGACTCTCGACGAGCTGGCTGCGCGCCCCCCACAGGGCCACGGCACCGAAGGGCAGGTTGATCATGAACGCCCAGCGCCAGTCACCGATCTCGACCAGGGCACCCCCGATCGGCGGCCCGAGCCCGGCGGCGACGGCGGCGGTCGCACCCCACACTCCGATCGCGTGCGCCCGACGCTCGCCGGGGAAGGCCTCGATCACCAGCGCGAGCGAGGCGGGCACCAGCATCGCCGCACCCAACGCCTGAAGGACGCGCGCACCGACCAAGAACGTGACTGTGGGGGCAACGGCACACAGCACCGACGCGAGCGTGAACACGAGCACGCCGAGCACGAACACGCGCCGCCGCCCGACCAGGTCGGTGAGCCGACCGAACACGATCAGGAAGGCGGCGAAGACGATGTTGTACGCGTTGAGGACCCACGACAGGTTGCCGATCGTCGTGCCCGGGAACGACTCGACGATCGATGGGAAGGCGATGTTGACGATGGTCGCGTCGAGGAAGGCCAGGAAGGAGCCGGCGCACGCCACCAGCAGCACCCGCGACGGAGCGACCCGAGACCCCGGTGACTTCGCCATCATGCGACCCACTTCCGCGACCGCGCCGCCGGCCGATTCTGGCTTCGGCGCGACTCCCCCCGCCAGCCGGTCTAGACATGTCGGAGCTCCGCATCGCAGGCCTCGGCCCCGTGGCGGCCCGGGTGACGATCAGCCCGGATCGCAGTTGCGCGCCTACGCCGTCACCGATCGGGAACTCGCTCCCGCTCGGCCGCTGGCACCCCGCGTCCGGGCGGCGAGCCCGTCGGTGGCGCTGGGGCCGCAGCGTCGTCAGGAGCCCCGGGCCCGCAGGAACCTGCCGAAGTGCGGCACGGTGAAGGCCACGCTCCCCCGCTCGGCGGAGAAGACCAGGCCCTTCTTGATCAGCCCGTCACGCGCCGGCGAGAGCGACTGCGGCTTGCGGTCCAGGTGGCGGGCGACCTCAGCGGTGGCCACCGGCCCGTCGGGGGCGCCGGCGTGCTCGGCGCCGAGGTCGGCCATCGCGCTCATGTAGTCGCGCTCGGCCGGGGTGGCTCGGTCGTAGCGTGCCCCGAAGAA
>JBAWHI010000162.1:0-3320 GCA_049593675.1 Nocardioides sp. | reverse complement strand
CTCTGCGGAGGCTGGGACGCCCAGGACCTGCTCGCCCACCTGGTGGTCCGTGAGCGGCGGCCGATCGCGTCGCTCGGCAACGTCGTCGGACCGCTGGGCGGACTGACCGAGCGAGCGATGGCCCGGCAGCGGACGGCGGGGTTCGAGGTGCTGGTCGAGCGGTTCCGCACGCCGGCGCCGTTCCTCCGCCTCGTGCCTGCCATCGACGAGGCGATGAACACCTTCGAGCTGCTCGTGCACCACGAGGACCTGCGCCGGGGCGGCCCGCGGTGGGAGCCGCGGGAGCAGGCGCCGTCCGATGTCGACCTGCTGTGGAAGCAGCTCGGCCGCAGCGTCGCCCTCCTCGGCCGCAAGCTGCCGGTCCCGACCGTGCTCGAGCGCTCGGATACCCGCGCGAGGATCGTCGCCAAGAAGGGGGCCGCCCCGGCCACCGTCACCGGGCCGGTCGTCGAGCTGGTGCTGTTCCTGTTCGGCCGTTCGTCGACGCGGGACCTGGTCCTCGACGGGCCGGATGAGGCGGTCGCCGCCCTGCGGTCGGCGGAGCTGGGCATCTGAGTCCGCTGGACACCCTCCTGGGACCACCCTCCTAGGCTCGCGGCATGAGCGACCAGACGATGACAGGCCGCACGATCCTCGTGACCGGAGCCAGCGACGGGATCGGGGCCGAGACCGCCAAGGTGCTCGCCTCACGGGGCGCGACGGTGCACGTGACCGGCCGCTCCGCCGACAAGCTCCGACCGGTCGCCGAGGCGGTCGGGACCGAGCCGCTCGTCGCCGACTTCTCCCGCCTCGACGACGTGCGCCGCCTCGCCGAACAGGTCGCCGAGCGGGTCGAGACGCTCGACGTGCTGATGAACAACGCCGGCGGCACCTTCTCCCCCTCGCAGCAGACCCCCGACGGGCACGAGCCGAACTTCCAGGTGAACCACCTGGCACCGTTCCTGCTCACCCACCTGCTGCGGCCGAGGCTCGCGGCCGCAGGTAGGTCGCTCGTCGTCAACACCTCCAGCATCGGCAACCTGATGGGCAAGGTCGTGCTCGACGACCTCGACTACGCGCGTCGTCGGGCCTTCGAGTTCCCCGCCTACGGGACCGGCAAGCTGATGAACATCGTCTTCACCCGTGGCATCGCCCAGCGCTGGTCCGACGCGGGGATCGCCTCGGTCGCCGTCCACCCGGGCCCGGTCGGCAGCTCCTTCGGACGCGACTCGTGGCTCGTGGGCCTCCTGTACCGGACTCCCCTGAAGCGGTTCGCGACCATCAGCGTCCCCGACGGCGCCGCGCCGCTGATCGCCCTCGCCGACCGCGGGCCCGATGCCGAGATCAACGGTCGCTACTTCAGCCGGTTCAACCCCGACGGCCGCGAGAACCCGCAGGCGCGCGACCAGGCGATCATCGACGGACTCTGGGAGCGGTCGGAGGCACTGGTCGGGGTCGGGGTCGGATGAGCCGATAGCGTCCGGGGGTGGCCAGTTCTCGCCGATCCGGCACTCGTCGACGCAGCGGATCCTCGCGCCGGAGCGGGACGCGGCGGCCACCGCGACCGTTGCCGGTCGCCGGTCCGGGTGAGCGGCTGTGGGTGCTCGACGTTCCCTACGGGACCCAGGTCGACGACGCCGGCTGGCACCCGGCCGTCAAGACCCACCTGTACGTCGGGAGGGCGCTGCCCGAGCACCTCGCGCCGTACGCCCCGGGTCCTCACACCCTCGGTCGGTTCATCGAGAACGCCCTCAATCCCGACGATCCGACGCCCAGCCCCGAGCCGACCGATGCGCTCGAACCGCGCCGCCTCCAGTTCGAGGCGGCCGATGCGATCGCGGAGCGCGCCGCAGCGGGTGGACGGCAGTTCCTGCTGGCCGACGAGCCCGGTGTCGGCAAGACGATCTCCGCGGTCCTCGGAGCGACGGCGGTGGGCGACCTCCGCGGTGCGCGACGGGTGCTCGTCGTCGCCGACCGACCCGCCGCGATCACCATCGGCCACTGGTGCCGCACCATCACGGCGCTGGGCGACGGCGGTCTCGAGTGGGTCGTGACCACCTGGGACCGCCTGGAGAAGGTGACGGGCCACACCTGGGACGTGATCATCGCCGACGAGGCCCACGCGCTGCGACGTACGACGACCAAGCGGTGGAAGCTCTGGGCACGGATCTCGAGCCACGGGCGGCCGCACGGCACGGCGCCGTTCGTCATCGCGACGACCGCGACGCCCGGCCACACGCCGCTCGAGCTGCCCTACCTCGCCCCGGCCTACGCACAGGTCCTCGGCGAGCCGATGCGGGAGTGGACCTCCGCCACCCAGCCCGGCGCCGCGTTCGCCACCGCGCTCGAGCGCCACGGCGTCGGGGTGCAGCAGGGACGCTACGGCGCGACCTGGACCACGGATCCGGGTCGGCGCGCCGCCGACCTCAAGCTGGTCCGCGGCTGGCTGGACGAGGAGCAGCCGCCGGCGATGCTGCACCGCGCCGCCCCGTGGGGGCCGGTGCCGATCTCGGGCATGCCGGTGGCGCTGACGCCGGCCGAGCGCGCGGCGTACGAGGCCGAGTGGGGAGAGTTCTGCCGCGAGATGGACATCGCCCGACGCGGACGCAACACCGCGAAGGGTCGCGCCGCGCTGCTGCGCTTCCGGCAGAAGGCCGGCCTGATCCGTGTCGACTCGACGGTCGACTGGATCGCCCAGCAGGTCCAGGCGGAGCGACAGGTGGCCTGCTCGGTCGAGTTCGTCGCGACCGCTGCCGACCCCATCGCCGACCGGCTGCGTGACTCCGGCATCGAGGTCGCCACCATCTACGGCCGCGACCGGTTCGACCCCGAGGCCGAGCGGCTGCGGTTCCAGACCGGGGAGGCCAAGGTCTGCGTCTTCACCACCGTCGCCTCGATCAGCCTGCACGCCGGCGAGAGCCTCGCCGACGGCCGCCAGGCGAGCACCGAGCCCCGGGTCGGCGTCTTCCACCAGGCCCGCTTCTCGGGCATCGCCGGACGGCAGGTGACCGGCCGCACCCACCGCGACCATCAGGTCTCGCCGTGGCACATCGCCTACGCCGAGGGCACCGTCGAGGAGCAGGTCGGGAGGGTGATGGTGGAGCGCATCGCCGCCGCCTCCGACACCGTGGGTGGCGACACGACCGGCCTCACCGACATCGCCGAGCTCCTCGGGTCCGACTGGCTGCCGCCCGCGAGCCTGACCGACGACGGCGGCTGACCGCTCGGCTCAGGCAGGACACGTTCAGTGCCACGCAGGTCCCGCCTGCGCGCTACCGCGCGGCCGCGGCGGCCGAGGCGGCCCGTTCCAGCCATCGCGGCGCCTCGCCGTAGCGCTGGCT
>JBAWHI010000161.1:0-19053 GCA_049593675.1 Nocardioides sp. | reverse complement strand
TTTCGTGACCTTCTGGCCGGTTGAGCCGTTGGAAGAGCACCTGGCCCCGTCGTCTACCCCCGAGCAACGAGACCTTGTCGAAGCACGCGAAGTACACCCCCAAGCACCGCGACGTCCCCGAGCGGGCGATCGTCGAGACGCCGAAGAAGGCCCTCAAGAACACGGTCGTCATGACCTCGGTGGCGGTCGCCGTGACCGGCGTGGCCGTCACCGGTGGTCTGGTGGGCGGTAGCGCGGGCGTCCCCTCGGCCGCCGACGACATCGGTACGGCGGTCGGGGCCTCCGTCCAGGGCGGCAGGGTCGCCGACCTCGACCGGGAGCCTGCGGTCTCGCGCTCCTCGGACCGCCGCGACGCGGCCGACCCGGTCAAGGCCGCCGCGCTCTCGGTCGAGAGCAGCCCGGCCCGGACCGAGCAGGTCCAGCTGTCCCAGGGCGACCCGCGCGACATCGCCCGGGCGCTGATGCCGCAGTTCGGCTTCTCCTCCGACCAGTTCGGCTGCCTCGACTCCCTGTGGCAGAAGGAGAGCGGCTGGAACCCCGCCGCGCACAACCCGTCTTCGGGAGCGCACGGCATCCCGCAGTCCCTGCCCGGCTCCAAGATGGCGTCGGTCGGCGCCGACTGGGCCACCAACCCCGCGACCCAGATCGAGTGGGGCCTGGGCTACATCCAGGACCGGTACGGCAGTCCGTGCAGCGCCTGGGGCCACTCGCAGTCGGTCGGCTGGTACTGAGCGGGATGCGGCTGCCCCTGGGCCGACCGGGTCGGATCCGCGGGCAGGCTCACCCGCCGGGCCCGGTCATCGACTCCACGTCGAGCGCATCGTCGAGCTGCTCCTCGCTCAGCTCGCCGCGCTCGACGTAGCCCATCGCGATCACGGTCTCGCGGATGGTCGCCCCATCGGCCAGCGCCTGCTTGGCGATCGACGCCGCGGCCTCGTAGCCGACGTACTTGTTGAGCGGGGTCACGACCGACGGGGACGACTCGGCGTAGGTCCGCATGCGGTCGGCGTCGGCGCTGATGCCGTCCACGCACCGCTCGGCCAGCAACCGGGACGACGCCGCCAGCAGTCGCACCGACTCCAGCACGTTGCGGGCGATCACGGGCATCGCGACATTCAGCTCGAAGCTCCCGCTCGCACCCGCAGCGGCGACCGCGGCGTCGTTGCCGACCACCTGGAAGCACACCATCAGCGTCGCCTCGGGCAGCACCGGATTGACCTTGCCGGGCATGATGCTCGACCCGGGCTGCAGGTCGGGCAGGTGGATCTCGGCGAGGCCGGTCGTCGGCCCCGACGACATCCAGCGCAGGTCGTTGCAGATCTTGGTCAGCCCGACCGCGTAGGTCCGCAGCGCGCCGCTCAGCTCGACGAGCGAGTCGCGGGTGCCCTGGGCCTCGAAGTGGTTGCGCGCCTCGGTGAACGGCTGACCCGTCGTCTCGGCCAGGAGGGCGATGACGCGCGCGGCGAACCCGGGCGGGGTGTTGATCCCGGTGCCGACCGCGGTGCCGCCGAGCGGCAGCTCGCGGACCCGGGGGAGCACCGACTCGAGGCGCTCGACCGCGTAGCGGACCGTGGCGGCGTAGCCGCCGAGCTCCTGGCCGAGCATCACCGGTGTCGCGTCCATCAGGTGGGTGCGGCCCGACTTCACCAGCCCGGCGAACTCCTCCGCCTTGCCCTCGAGGCTGCGCGCCAGCAGGTCGAGCGCTGGCAGCAGGTCGTCGACCACGGCCAGGGCTGCGGCGACGTGGATGGCGGTCGGGAAGGTGTCGTTGCTCGACTGGCTGGCGTTGACGTGGTCGTTGGGGTGCACCTCGGTGCCGGCGCGCTGCGCGAGGGTGGCGATGACCTCGTTGGCGTTCATGTTCGAGCTCGTGCCCGACCCGGTCTGGAAGACATCGATCGGGAAGTCCGCGTCGTGGCGCCCCTGCGCCACCGACGTCGCGGCCGTGACAACGGCGTCCGCCCGGTCCCGGTCGAGGACGCCGAGCTCACCGTTGACCTCCGCCGCCGCGGCCTTCACCCGGCCGATCGCGTGGATGAGCGCGGGCTCGATCGGCGTACCGCTGATCGGGAAGTTCTCCACCGCCCGCTGGGTCTGCGCCCGCCAGAGCGCGTCGGCGGGCACGCGGACCTCGCCCATGCTGTCGTGCTCGACGCGGACGTCGTCTCCAGAGCTCATGCCTCGGACGTTACCCGCGCGACGTAGAGCCAATACGTCTCGTCGCGATCCTGGAGCAGCACGTCGAAGGGCTTCGCCGCGGCGTTGCCGAAGACCGCCTCCAGCGACCGTTCGAGCTCGGGTGCCTCGGTCGCCGACCAGATCGCCAGCACTCCGCCCGTGCGCAGCGACTGCCGCGCGGTCTCCAGGAACGGCGCGTCGTAGAGCGCCGCGTTGCGGTCGTGCACCAGATAGCCGGGCCCGTTGTCGACATCGAGGAGGACCAGGTCGTACGCCGCGGGCGTCGCCTCCGCGAGGGCGACCGCGATGTCGGCGACGACCACGCTGACCCGCTCGTCGGCCAGCAGGGCGGGCCCGTGCGGCACCGTCCCGTCGCGCATCCAGTCGACGAGGGCCTGCTCGATCTCCACGACCGCGCACTTCTCGACCCGGCTGTCGGCCAGCACCGCGTGCATGGTGAAGCCCAGCCCCAGCCCCCCGACCACTACCGCCCGCGGGTCGTCCACCTGTGCCAGCGCGGACGCGGCGAGGGCCTGCTCGGTGCTGGTCTCGAGGGTGTCCATCACGTACACGCCGTTGGCGCGCAGCTCCAGCACCGACGGTGCCGTCGGCTCGCGCCGCTCGCGCAGGACCAGCTCGCCCCGCTCGGTCTCGGCGCGCGCGATCTCGACGTACTCCGCCGTGCCTGGTGTTCCTGCCCCTGACGTCATACGGACAGTGTGTCCACTTGCGCCGTCCGTATGACGTCCCGGGTCCGGGGGCGGCACGAAGTCGTCCACAGAGCCGGGCTGCGACCGGTCGATCAACAGGTGCGCCGAGCACCCCTCCCTCGGCCACCCCGGCCGCCTCAGGGTGGGGAGATGCCTCGAGGTCCCACGTATGACGACGCGCGTTTCGTCGTGGCGCGCGAGCTGGCTGCCCACCAGGGGCAGGTGCTCTCCCGGCGGCAGCTGTACCGCGTCGGGATCACCCGCTGGGAGATTCGCGGCCAGGTGCGCGGTGGTCGTTGGCAGCTGATCGGCGACCAGTCCGTGCACCTGCAGAACTCCGCCCTCTCCCAGGACGGGGAGCACTGGGCCGCGGTGTTCCAGGGCGGACCTCGGGCCTGCCTGGACGGGGCGTCCGCGCTGGTGGCCTCCGGGCTCGAGCGCTTCGAGGTCGATCGGGTCCGGGTGTCGGTCCCCCGCGGCGCTCGGATCCGGCGCAACCAGCGGTTCAACATCCGCCAGACCCGGCGTTGGGCGTCCGCGGACATCCTCCCCACGGGCGTGCCCCGCACCGCACCCGCGACGGCAGCGGTCCGCGCCGCTCTCTGGGCGCGCTCCGAGCGGGAGGCGACCTACCTGCTCGTCCTGGTCGTGCAGCAGGGTCTCGCCTCCGCCGAGATGCTCGGCGCCGAGGTCCTTCGGATCCGCCGGGACCGACGCCGGCTGCTGGTGCACGAGGTCGTCAACGACCTGCTCGACGGGGCCCGTTCGCTCGGCGAGGTCGACGTCCTCCATGAGCTCCGCCGACGCGGCCTTCCCGAGCCCTCTCGCCAGGTGCTCCGCATCGATGGACGCAACCGCTACTACCTCGACCTCTATTGGGAGCGGTTCGGGCTGGTCGTCGAGATCGACGGGATCCACCATGCCTGGGCGGAGAACATCGTCGGCGATGCTCTGCGCCAGAACGCGGTGAGCCTCACCGGCGACCTGTTCCTGCGGTTGCCGCTGCTCGGTCTCCGCCTGGAGCCGGAGGCCTTCTTCGGGCAGATCGAGAGCGCTCTTCGCGCCAGCGGCTGGTCGGTCGCCGCCTGAGGCTGCGTCCGTCGCCCCGCGCGGGACGTCATTCGGACAGTGTGTCCACTTGCACCGTCCGTATGACGTCCCCGGCGGACGGCGGACGGCGGACGGCTACTCCGCCGAGCGCACCCGGATGCCGCTCACCGGCACGGTGACCGTGCCGGAGGGGTCGGTGAAGAAGTCGTTGCCCTTGTCGTCGACCACGATGAACGCCGGGAAGTCCTCGACCTCGATCTTCCAGACCGCCTCCATGCCGAGCTCGGGGTACTCCAGCACCTCCTGGCTGCGGATGCAGTCCTGCGCGAGCCGGGCCGCGGGGCCACCGATCGAGCCGAGGTAGAAGCCGCCGTGCTCCGCGCACGCCTCGGTGACGACCTTGGAGCGGTTGCCCTTCGCGAGCATCACCATCGATCCGCCGGCGGCCTGGAAGGACTTCACGTAGGAGTCCATCCGCCCGGCGGTGGTCGGCCCGAACGAGCCCGACGCCATCCCCTCGGGCGTCTTGGCCGGTCCGGCGTAGTACACGGGGTGGTCGCGCAGGTAGGCCGGCATCTCGCCACCGGCGTCGAGCAGCTCCTGGATCTTGGCGTGCGCGATGTCGCGCGCGACCACCAGCGGTCCGGTCAGCGAGAGTCGCGTCTTCACGGGGTGCTTCGACAGCTCGGCGAGGATGTCGGCCATCGGCCGGTTGAGATCGATCGACACGACCTCGCCGCCGGAGATGTCGTCGGCGACGCCGGCGTCGGGCATGTAGTGCGCCGGGTCGGTCTCGAGCTGCTCGAGGAAGACCCCCTCGGGCGTGATCTTGCCGAGTGCCTGACGATCCGCCGAGCAGGAGACCGCGATCGCGACCGGGCAGGACGCGCCGTGACGGGGGAGCCGGACGACCCGCACGTCGTGGCAGAAGTACTTGCCGCCGAACTGGGCCCCGATCCCGAACGACTGGGTCAGCTTGAAGACCTCCTCCTCCAGCTCCGTGTCGCGGAAGCCGTGCGCCGACATCGAGCCCTCGGTCGGCAGGTTGTCGAGGTAGTGCGCCGAGGCGTACTTCGCGGTCTTGAGTGCGAACTCCGCGGACGTCCCGCCGATCACGACGGCCAGGTGGTACGGCGGGCAGGCGGCCGTGCCGAGCGAGCGGATCTTCTCGTCGAGGAAGCTCAGCAGCCGCTGCGGGTTGAGGACCGCCTTGGTCTCCTGGAACAGGAACGACTTGTTGGCCGAGCCGCCGCCCTTGGCCATGAAGAGGAACTTGTACTCGGGCTTCCCGGAGGTCTGCGGGGTCGAGTAGATCTCGATCTGCGCGGGCAGGTTGGTCCCGGTGTTCTTCTCCTCGTAGGTCGTCAGGGGAGCGAGCTGCGAGTAGCGGAGGTTCAGCTTCGTGTACGCGTCGTAGACCCCCCGCGAGATCGCCTCGCCGTCGTCGGCGCCGGTGAGCACGCCCTCGGACTTCTTGCCCATGACGATCGCGGTGCCGGTGTCCTGGCACATCGGCAGCACGCCGCCGGCGGAGATGTTGACGTTCTTGAGCAGGTCGAGCGCCACGAAGCGGTCGTTGCCCGACGCGTCGGGGTCGTCGATGATCGTGCGCAGCTGCGCAAGGTGGGCCGGACGCAGGTAGTGCGAGATGTCGTGCATCGCCTCGGCTGTGAGCCGCTGGATCGCCTCCGGTGCGACCTGGAGGAAGGTCTCGCCGTTCGCCTCGAACGTCGAGACGCCCTCCGTGGTGATCAGCCGGTAGGGCGTGTCGTCCGGCCCGATCGGGAGCAGGTCGGAGTAGAGGAAGTCAGGAGAGGTCGCCACGGCCGCCAAGGCTAGCCGTCCGACTACCCTGACGGCATGGAGGGACCGCTCGAGCCTGACCCGACCCGGCTGCGCATCTCCGACGACGACCGGCACCGTGTCGCGGAGATCCTGCGCGTGGCCGCCGGTGAGGGGCGCCTGGAGGTCGACGAGCTCGACGAGCGGCTCGAGGCGACGTACGCCGCCCGCACCTATGCCGACCTGGTCCCGATCACCCACGACCTGCCCGTCGGCCGGCCGGCGCCGGGGCCCGCCGTGCCGTCCCCCGCCGAACCGGCGACCCGCTACGAGTCGTCCTACGCCGTGATGACCGGAGTCGACCGCAAGGGCGTCTGGGAGGTCGGCGCGACCCACACGGCGTTCTGCCTCATGGGTGGCATCGACATCGACCTGCGCGAGGCGGTCTTCACCGCCCCGGAGATCGTGATCACCGCGAACGTCGTCATGGGTGGGATCGACGTGATCGTCAACGAGCACACGCGAGTGATCGTCGAGGGCATCGGCATCATGGGCGCGTTCGAGCAGTCACGCGACAAGGTGGCGCCGCAGCTGAGCGCCGACTCGCCCGTGGTCCGGGTGCGCGGCTCGGCGATCATGGGGGCCGTCTCGGTCGTGCGCAAGGGGCCCCCGAGGAAGTGGCGTCGGCGCTAGGCGCGTGCGCCGGGCTCAGCCCGCGGCGGCCGGCTGCTCGGCCGCCTCCTCCATCGCCTGCTCGTGGATCCTGCCTGCGTGCTCCTTGTCGACGGTGAGGTTCTCCCCGGTCGAGGGGTCGAAGAGGTGGATCTTCGAGCCGTCGACCCAGATCTCGGCCTCCTCGCCCTCCTTGATCGTGCTGGCGCCGTCGAGGGAGACCACGAGCTGGGTGTGCATCGACTCCCCGTCCAGGTCGCGCTCCAGCTCGCGGAGCTGCTCCTCGACCTCGGGAGGCGCGTCGAAGGGGATGTAGGCGTAGGTCTCGTTGCCGAGCCACTCGACGACGTCCACGGTCGCGTGGAAGGTGGACCCGGCCGTCTCGCCGCTCTGCACCGAGGCGTCCTCGAAGTGCTCGGGGCGGATGCCGGCCATCAGCAGCTCCCTGCCCTGGGCCTTCTCGGCCTTCTCGGGCGGGATCTCGATGGTGCCGAACGGCAGCTTCACCGCGTTGCCCTCGAGGGTGGCGGGCAGGAAGTTCATCGGCGGCGAGCCGATGAAGCCCGCGACGAAGAGATTGCCGGGGTTCTCGTACAGCTCCCGCGGCGTGGCGAGCTGCTGCAGCACCCCGCGCTTGAGCACGGCGACCCGATCGCCCAGGGTCATCGCCTCGGTCTGGTCGTGGGTGACGTAGACCGTGGTGATGCCGAGCTTCTTCTGCAGGCGCGCGATCTCGGTGCGCATCTGGCCGCGCAGCTTGGCGTCGAGGTTGGACAGCGGCTCGTCGAACAGGAAGGCGTCGGCCTCACGGACGATCGCCCGCCCCATCGCCACCCGCTGGCGCTGACCGCCGGACAGGTTGCCCGGCTTGCGGTCGAGGTGCTCGTCGAGCTCGAGGGTCTTGGAGGCGGCGCGGACCTTCTCGTCGACCTCGTCGTCCGGCGCCTTGGCGAGCCGCAGGGGGAAGGCGATGTTCTCGTAGACGCTGAGATGCGGGTAGAGCGCGTAGTTCTGGAACACCATGGCCAGGTTGCGCTCGCGCGGAGCGAGGTCGTTGACGACGCGGTCGCCGATCACCATCTCGCCGTCGGTGATGTCCTCGAGGCCCACGATCATCCGCAGGAGCGTGGACTTCCCGCAGCCCGACGGCCCGACGAGGATCATGAACTCCCCGTCCGCGACGTCGATGCTCACGTCGTTGACGGCGGGGAAGCCGTCGCCGTACCGCTTGACGATGTTCTTCATGTCGATGGCTGCCATGAGGTCACCCCTTCACAGCGCCGGAGGTGAGGCCGGCGACGATCTTTCGCTGGAACAGCAGGACGATGATGATGATCGGGACCGTGACCACCACGGAGGCGGTGGCCAGCTGCCCGTAGGGCGGGTTGAACGGGTCGGGTCCGACGAAGAAGGACAGCTGGGCGGGGACCGTCCGCGACGACGTCGTGGAGGTCAGCGAGATCGCGAGCACGAACTCGTTCCACGCGAAGAAGAAGGTCAAGATCGCGGCCGTGAAGACGCCGGGCGCCGCGAGCGGCACGATCACCTTCCGGAACGCCTGCCACGACGTGGCGCCGTCCACCTGGGCGGCCTGCTCCATCTCCCACGGGATCTCGCGGAAGAACGCCGACAGCGTCCAGATCGCCAGCGGGAGCGTGAACGACATGTAGGGGATGATCAGGCCCGGCCAGGTGTTGAACAGGCCGATCGTGCGCCACAGGTCGAACAGCGGACCGACCAGGGCCACGACCGGGAACATCGCGATCGCGAGGGCGAGCGAGAGGACCAGCCGCTTGCCCCGGAACTCCAGCCGGGCGATCGCGTAGGCCGCCAGCGTCGCGAGGATGACCGACAGGAACGTCGAGATCCCGGCGATGCCGAAGGAGTTGATCAGCGAGGCCTGGAAGTCGGAGTTGTTGAGGATGTCGCGGTAGTTGGCGAGGGTCGGCGACTTGGGCAGGAACTGCGGGCTGCCGGCCGCGGTCTCGTTCGGGCCCTTGAAGGACAGCGAGACGATCCAGACCACCGGGAGCAGGCACCAGACCAGGATGAGGATGAACCCCACCCAGGTGCCGATCTTCGTCCGGGTCTCGTGCATCAGGACTCACCCCTTGCCTGGGCCAGGTCGACCCTGAAGAGCTTGACGATCAACCAGGCCAGCAGCAGCACGGAGAGGAACAGCAGCACGGAGAGTGCGGAGCCGAGTCCCAGCTGCATCTGCTCGATCACCTGGCGGTAGGTCAGGAACGACGAGGACTCGGTGTCCTGGGCGCCGCGGGTCATCACGTAGATGTTGTCGAAGATCCGGAAGGCGTCGAGGGCCCGGAACAGCACGGCCACCATGATCGCCGCCCGCATGTTCGGCAGGATCACCTTCCACAGCCGTTGCCACCAGGTCGCGCCATCGACCTTCGCGGCCTCGATCATGTCCTCGGAGACCTGGGCGAGGCCGGCCAGCAGCAGCAGCGCCATGAACGGCGTGGTCTTCCAGATCTCGGACACCATGATCGCGAACATCGCCGGCCAGTGGTCGCCGAACCAGTTGGTGTCCGCCGCGATCCACGGCATCCAGCCGAACCAGGAGTTCACCCAGCCGTTGTTGAGGCTGAAGGCGAACTGCCAGGCATAGGCGGAGACGACGGTGATGATGCCGTAGGGGATGAGGATCGAGGTGCGGATCGCGCCCCGGGCGAAGACGATCCGGTGCATCACCATCGCGAAGACGAACCCGATGACGAGCTCGACGCTGACGGTGAGCACCATGATCAGCACGGTGTTCCAGGTGTCCTGCCAGAACAGCGAGTCGGTCAGCACCGTCGCGTAGTTCGTCAGGCCGATGAACTCCTTGTCGTCCGGCGAGGTGAGCCGGTATCGGAACATCGAGAGGTAGAGGGCCTGGATCATCGGCCACGCGGTGACGGCCAGCATGACGACCACGGCGGGTGCGACCAGCTTCAGGCCGAGCCGGTTCTCGGCGCGGGTCCGATCGCTGGTGTGCTTCTTGGCTGGCTTCGCCTGCTTCTCGTCCACTGCGGCGGTCGCGGTGCTCACAGCAGGCTCCTTCCGTGGAGCACGTCCTCGATGAAGGTCTGGGACTCGGGAGGCGTGTCGGAGTTGACGCCCCCGGGCGGGTGCCAGGTGCTCTGGATGGCGCCGGAGATGTCACTCCAGTAGGGCGTGACCGTGCGCGGCGCGGCGGCGTTGAGGCTGGTCTGGAAGAGCTCCAACAGCTCCTTGGGGTAGATCTTGGCGAGCGCCGGGTAGTCGTAGCCGGCCGAGCTGGCCGGCATGTTGCCGGTGATCTCGGCGTTCACGCCCTGGTTCTCGGCGTTGGTGATGCACTCGACGGCCTCCATGGCCGCGTCGACCTTGGTGGAGTAGGCGCTGACGCCGACTCCGATCCCGCCGTACGGCGGGCGCGACTCCTCACCCTCGGTGGACTGCGGGTAGCGGGTGAAGCCGAGGTCCTTCTTCACCTCGGGCTGGATCTCGTCGTAGTTGGTCCAGATGTAGGTCCAGTTGGCCATGAAGGCGCCCTCGGGGCCGCCGAACGTGCCGGCTGCGGTGCCCTCGTTGGAGACCGAGAGGTCGGCGGGCGCGGCGGACGAGCCGGCCAGCTTCTCGATGATCTTCGCGGCGGTCTCGCCGGCGGGGGAGTCGATCTCGATCTTGGCGTCGACCCCCGCCTCGGTGTCGGTGGCGATCTCGCCGCCCGCTCCCGAGATCAGCGCGTTGATCCACACGGAGTAGCCCTCGTACTTGTTGGCCTGGACCGCCACCTTGCCCTTGTTCTTCGACGCCGCGTCGATGATCTGCTCCCAGGTCACCGGGTTGCTCATGTCGATGCCGGCCTTCTCGGCGAAGGACTTGCGATACCAGAGCACCTGGGTGTTGGACCAGAACGGCGCTACGACGAGCTCGTCGTCCCAGGTGGCCGACTCGACGGCTCCGTCGAACGACTGCTCGATCAGCTTCTTCTGCAGGTCCTGGGGGATCTCGGCCAGGTAGCCGGCGTTCGCGAACTCGGCCGTGTAGGGCGGGTCGATGCTCATGATGTCGATCTCGGGATCCTCGGCAGCCAGGCGCCGAGCGAGCTGGATGCGTTGCTGGGAGGCGTCCTGCGGGAGGACCTGGGTCTCGATCGTGTAGTCGTCGGTGCTGCAGTTCTCCGCGACCTTCGCCTGACCGCCGGGGTCCGGGTTGATGTACCAGATCAGGGTGTCCGCCGAGCTGGCATTGGCCGAGCAGGCGGCGAGCAGCCCGGCTGCGGTCATCAGGGCCGCTGTTCCGGCGAGTGTGCGTCGTGCCCGAGCCATAGCCATCCGCCCTCCTCGAATTGTGTTGTCCCTCACATCTAGCCCCCCCGAAGCCTTGTTGTCCACCCGTACCCAGGGGACCTCGCAGCCAGTCGCACATCCGGACTCGGATTTCGGCCCGGCCCGTCGTGCCGGGCCCGTACCCGATACTGTGATCGCACTCACCTTTACGACGGATCGTCCGGCACGTACCTGCCGGTGAAGGAGTTGTTTCAGCATGGCCACAGTCAGGTTCGAACAGGCGCAGCGCTGGTATCCAGGCGCCGACAAGCCCGCCGTACCCGGGATCTCGCTCGACATCGCCGACGGGGAGTTCATGGTCCTCGTCGGGCCCTCCGGTTGCGGCAAGTCCACCACCCTGCGGATGCTCGCCGGGCTGGAGGAGGTCAACGAGGGCAAGATCTTCATCGGGGATCGCGAGATCACCCACACCCCTCCGAAGGACCGGGACATCGCGATGGTGTTCCAGAACTACGCCCTCTATCCCCACATGTCGGTCGCCGACAACATGGCCTTCGCCCTGAAGATGGCGAAGGTGCCCGCCGAGGAGCGTCAGAAGCGCGTCGACGACGCCGCCCGGATCCTCGGTCTCACCGACTACCTCGACCGCAAGCCGAAGGCGCTGTCCGGCGGGCAGCGTCAGCGAGTGGCGATGGGGCGCGCCATCGTGCGTCAGCCGCAGGTGTTCTGCATGGACGAGCCGCTGTCGAACCTGGACGCCAAGATGCGGGTGCAGACGCGCACCGACATCGCCAAGCTCCAGCAGGACCTCGGCGTCACCACGGTCTATGTCACCCACGACCAGGTCGAGGCCATGACGATGGGGGACCGGGTGGCGGTCATGAAGGACGGCTACCTCCAGCAGGTCGACAGCCCGCTCGGTCTCTACGACCGCCCCGTCAACCTGTTCGTCGCCGGCTTCATCGGCTCGCCCGCGATGAACCTGCTCGAGGCGCACGCCAAGGACGGCAAGGCCCAGATCGGGGAGTTCCTGGTCCCGGTCGACCCGGCCGCAGCCGCCAAGATGAAGGGCGACATCACGGTCGGTGTCCGGCCCGAGGCCTGGCGCGTCGTCGGCCCGAACGACGGCGGGATGCCCGTCAAGGTCACCGTCGTCGAGGACCTCGGCTCCGACGCGTTCGTCTACGGCACCAGCGGTGTCGAGGGCACGCCCAGCAACATCATCATCCGGATGAGCGGCCGCGACCACCCGCGCAAGGGGGAGACCATGCACATCACGACCGACCCGCACCACGTGCACGTCTTCGACACCGCGAGTGGCGAGCGCCTCTCCGACTGATCAACGCCGAGCCGGCGCAGTCTGACCCACCGATGAGGTCAGACTGCGCCGGCTCGGCGTCTCAGGCGCGGTCGGCGGTGCGGCGGATGGCCGCGACGTAGGTCTCGAACAGGGCCGGGGGCAGGTCGTGGCCCATCCCGGCGATCAGCAGCAGCTCCGCGCCGGGCACGGCCGCGGCGGTGGCGCGCCCGCCGGACACGTGCACCATCTTGTCCGCGAGCCCGTGCACGACCAGGGTCGGGACGCGTACGCCGCGCAGCCGCTGACCCCGGTTGGGCTGGGTGAGGATCGCGAGCATCTGGCGCATCACCCCGCTGGGGCTGACGCCGCGGTCGAAGGTCTCGCCGGCCCGGTCGAGGACCTTCTGCTCCGGCTGGGGGTAGTCCGGGGAGCCGATCTGCTTCCAGAAGGCCGCGCTGGTGCGGACGTACTCCTCCCGCCCGGGCTTGCGGCCGGCGAGCAGGGACGGCATCAGTGCGGGGTGCTGCCAGCCGACGGTGCGCTTCCCGGTCGTCGACATGATGCTGGTCAGCGACCGCACCCGCGCGGGCCCGGCGATCGCCATGGTCTGCACGATCATGCCGCCCATCGAGACCCCCGCGACGTGCGCCGACTCCAGCCCGAGGTGGTCGAGCAGGCCGAAGGCGTCGTCGGCGAGGTCGGCCAGGGAGTACGGCGCTCGCGTCCGGCCGCCGGCGAAGGCGCGGAGCAGGGTCGAGCGCGACACCCGACCGTCCAGCACCGTCGATCGGCCGGTGTCGCGGTTGTCGTAGCGGACCACGTAGAAGCCGGCCGCGGCCAGGGCCGTGCACAGCTCGGGGTCCCACCAGTTCATCGGACCGCCGAGGCCCATCACCAGCAGCAGCGGCTCGTCGTCGGGGTCGCCGAAGGTCTGGTAGCAGAGCTCGATGCCCCGCCCGACCGGAGCGAACAGCTCCTCGGACACCTGGATATCGGCGCGCGCAGACATGGGAGCAGTCAACCAGTCCGATCACCAACCAGGGGGACGCGCCCGGGATTCGCCCACGCCCCAGGGGGTATACGACGTAGCGTGAGTCACATGTCGTCCTCGGCGCTCGCGGAGTTCCTGCTCCCGAAGGGCTTCGCGGTGCCGCACCCGGCCGCGGTCCTCCGGGAGGGCAGTGTGGCCACCGAGCTGGGCCGCTACGCCTGGCGCGCCGCAGCCGATCGACGATCGCGACGGGCCACGCCGTACGCCGCTCGCCCCGGTCGCCGCCCCGACAGCGGGCGCGGGGACCCGGTGATCCTGGTCCCGGGCTTCCTCGCGGGCGACGGGACCCTGGCGCTGATGGCCAGGACACTGCGCGCCCACGGCTTCCGCACCTATCGCTCGCACATCCACGCCAACATCGGCTGCACCCTCAACGCGGCCGCCCAGCTCGAGGCCCGGTTGGAGTCGGTCGCGATGCGGCGCGGCAGCCGGGTGCAGATCGTGGGGCACAGCCTGGGCGGGATGCTCGCTCGCGGGGTCGCCGTCCGGCGCCCCGACCTGGTGTCGGGCATCGTCACGATGGGCAGCCCGATGCTGGCGCCCGGAGCCCACCACGTGTCCCTGTCGGCGAGCGTCGACGTGCTGACCCGGCTCAGCAGCGCCGGCGTCCCCGGCCTGATGTCGGTCGACTGTGTGCGCGGCGACTGCGCCCGCCAGAGCTTCGGGGAGAACCGGGCGCCGATGCCGCGCGGGGTCGGGTTCACCGCGATCTACTCCCGGCGCGACGGCATCGTCGACTGGCGGGCGTGCGTGGATCCGGTCGCTGAGGCGGTCGAGGTCACCGCATCCCACCTCGGCATGGCCTTCGACCCTCGCGTGATCGACCTCGTGAGCGGCGCGCTGCTGCGCGGCGCGGACGCGTCAGCTGTCGAAGTCGATCGCGGCGAAAGCGCGTAGCTTCTGCAGCTGGTGCTCCGAGGTGATCGACCGGATCGTGCCGCTGCGCGAGCGCATCACCAGTGAGTGCGTGGTCGCGCCTCCGGCGCGGTAGCGCACGCCGCGGAGCAGCTCGCCGTCGGTGATGCCGGTCGCGACGAAGAAGCTGTCGTCGCCGGTCACCAGGTCGTCGGTGCTGAGCACGTGGTCGCTGTCGAGCACGTGGCCGGCGTCCAGCGCCTTCTGCCGCTCGGTGTCGTCCTGCGGCCAGAGCCGGCCCTGGATCACGCCTCCCAGGGACTTCATCGCGCAGGCCGTGATGATGCCCTCGGGCGTGCCCCCGACGCCGAGGAGGAGGTCGATGCCGGTCTCGGCGCGGGCCGCCATGATCGCCCCGGCGACGTCACCGTCGCTGATGAACTTGATCATCGCGCCGGTCGCGCGGATCTCCTCGACCAACTCGGCGTGGCGCGGCCGGTCGAGGAGGCAGACGGTGACGTCGGAGGCGTTCTTGCCCTTCGCCTTGGCGACCTGGTGGACGTTCTCGGCGACGGGGTAGCGGATGTCGACCACGTCGGCCGCGTCCGGCCCCGTGACGAGCTTCTCCATGTAGAAGACCGCGGACGGGTCGTACATCGAGCCGCGGGGAGCGACCGCCATCACCGACACGGCGTTGGTCATGCCCTTGGCGGTCAAGGTGGTGCCGTCGATGGGGTCGACCGCGACGTCGCACTCGGGTCCGGTGCCGTCGCCGACACGCTCACCGTTGTAGAGCATCGGCGCGTTGTCCTTCTCGCCCTCGCCGATGACCACGATGCCGTTCATGCCGATGGTGGAGATCATCACGCGCATCGCGTTGACGGCGACGCCGTCCGCGCCGTTCTTGTCGCCGCGACCGACCCAGCGGCCGGCGGCCATGGCGGCTGCCTCGGTGACGCGCACCAGCTCCAGCGCCAGGTTGCGGTCGGGGGACTCGGGGGCTGGCGACAGGCTCTCGGTCATGGCGAGACTCTAGCGCCCGTCAGCGCCGGTGGATCGCCACCTCACTCGCCTTGATCGCGAACACCACAGGTGTCCCGGGCGCCAGGTCGAGCTCGGCGGCCGACTGCACGGTCACGTCGGCGGCGAGGTGGCCCGCGCGCACCCGCACCTGGTCGCCGCGCGGCTCCAGATCGGTGACGGTGACCGGCAGCGTGTTGCGGGGGCTGCCTCCGGGGGCCGACCGGAACACGGAGACCGCACTCGGGCGGAACACCGCGACGGCGGGGTCACCGTCGGCGGGAGCCGGATCGGTGGCGATGCCGCGCACGCCGTCGACGGCGCCGTGCCGCCAGACGCCGGAGACCAGGTTCAGCCCGGCGATCCGGGCCGCGAACGCGCTGCGCGGACGCTCGAGCACCTCGGCGGTGCGCCCGGCCTCGACGATCCGTCCGCCCTCCATGACGACCACGCGGTCGGCGAGCAGCAGGGCGTCGAGCACGTCGTGGGTGACGAGCACGACCGTCCGGTCGGCCAGCACCCGCCTCAGGGTCTGCCGCAGCGCGGGGAGCACCGTGATGTCTAACGCCGACATCGGCTCGTCGAGCAGGAGCAGGCGCGGCTCGGCGGCCAGCGCTCGGGCCAGCGCGACCCGTTGGCCCTGGCCGCCGGAGACCTGGCCCGGCTTGCGGTCGGCCAGGTCGCCGGCCTCGACCTCGGCCAGCCACCGGCGCGCAGCCTCCTCCGACTCGCGGCGTCCAGCGCCACGACTGCGCGGACCGAACGCGACGTTCTCGAGCACCGACAGGTGGGGGAAGAGCAGCGGGTCCTGGGCCAGCAGCGCGACGCGGCGCTCGTGCGGAGGCAGGTGGGTGGTGGCGTCGGTGAGGACCCGATCGTCGAGCCGGACGTGGCCGCGGTCAGGTCGCAGCAGGCCGGCGACCACCGAGAGCAGGGTCGACTTGCCGGCGCCGTTGGGGCCGAGCACCGCGACGGTCTCGCCCGCGGCCAGGTCCAGGGCGATCTCGACGTCGCGGTCGGCGACGGTCGCGTCCAGCTCGAGGCTCACAGGCTGCTCCTGCCCTGACGGGCGAAGCCGATGACCAGCACGGCGACCACGACGAGCACCAGGGAGAGCGCGACCGCCGCGTCCACGTCGCTCTCGCGCTGCTTGTAGATCTCCAGCGGGAGCGTCCGGGTGACGCCCTGGAGGCTGCCGGCGAACGCGATCGTGGCGCCGAACTCGCCGAGTGAGCGGGCGAAGGCCAGCACCGCCCCCGACACGAGGCCCGGCAGCACGAGCGGCAGCGTCACCCGGCGCAGGACCGTCGTCGGGCCGGCGCCGAGGGTGGCGGCCACGACCTCGTAGCGCTGCCCGGCCGTGCGCAGCGCTCCTTCGAGGCTGACGACGAGGAACGGCATCGCCACGAACGTCTGGGCGAGCACGACCGCGGCGGTCGAGAACGCCACCTGCACGCCGAGCGCCTCGAGCTGCTCGCCGAGCAGCCCCCGACGGCCGAAGGTGTACAGCAGCGCGATGCCCCCGACCACGGGTGGCAGCACGAGCGGGAGCAGGACGAGGGAGCGGACCACGCTCAGCCCCCGGAAGGTGGTGCGCGCGAGCACCATCGCCATCGGCGTACCGAACAGGACGCACAGCAGGGTGCTGACCGCCGACGTCCGCAGGCTCAGCCACAGCGCGTCCTGAGACGCCTCGGACGTGATCAGCGCACCGAAGTCCGCCCAGTCGACCCGGGTCACGATGGCGAGGACGGGGATCAGCACGAACGCCGCACCGACGCCGGCCGGGAGGTAGATCCAGCGAGGCAGCACGATGTCAGTCCGCCGGTCCGAAGCCCAGGTCCGCGAGCACGGTCTGGCCGGTCTCGCCCAGGACGGCCGCCACGAACTCCTCGGCGAGGCTGAGGTCGTCGGAGCCGTCGATCGGTGCGATCGGATAGGTGTTCACGACAGTGTCGGACTCAGGGAACGCGATGCCCTCGACGGCGTCACCGGCTGGGGCGACGTCGGTGACGTAGACGACGCCGGCGTCGGCCTCGCCCGAGGCGACCTTGGCGAGCACGTCGGTGACCGACTGCTCCTCGCTGACCGGGGCGAGCGTGACCCGGGCCTCGTCCGCGACCTGCCGGGTCGCGGCGCCACAGGGGACCTCGGGCGCGCAGACGACCAGGCGCAGGCCGGGTCGGGCGAGATCCGCGAAGGACGCCACGTCGCCCGGGTTGCCGGCCGGTACGACGATCTGGAGCGTGTTGGTCGCGAACGGCTCGGGCTCGGCCGCGGTGAGCCCGGCGGCCTCGACCTCAGCCATCGTGGCGGTGTCGGCGGAGGCGAAGACGTCGGCGGGGGCGCCCTCCTGGATCTGGGTCGCCAGGTCGGATGAGCCGCCGAGGCTGAGGACGACGTCGACTCCGTCGTGCTCGGCCTCGAAGTCCTCGGCGATCTGCTCGAAGCCGGCGGTGAGCGAGGACGCGGCGTAGACGGTCAGGGTCATGTCGCCGTCCTCGCTCCCGCAGCCGGCCAGGGCAAGAGCGAGGACGGGCGCGACGACCAGTGCGAGGGCCGTCCGCAGGGTCCTCACGGCCGCTCCACGACGACGTTGGTCGACTTGACCGAGGCGATCGCCCGCACGCCCGGCTCGAGACCGAGCTCGTCGGCGGCGTCCGCGCTCATCAACGAGACCATCCGGTAGGGGCCGCAGACCATCTCGACCTGGGCCATCACGGTGTCCTTCCTGACCCGGGTGACGATCCCGGCCAGCCGGTTGCGCGCACTGACCGAGGCGGCGCGGGTGGCCTCCCGGTCGGGCTGGTCGGCCAGCGACTCGGCGAGCGCTGCGAGGTCGGGTCCGGACACGACCGTGCGCCCGTCCAGCTGGGAGCCGGCCACCCGGCCCGCCTCGACCCAGCGCCGCAGGGTGTCGTCGCTGACGCCGAGCAGCTCGGCTGCCTCCGCGATCCGATAGGTCGTCACCCGACCATTGTGCCGCATCTGCGGTTGAAGGCAGGCTGAGGCTGTCCGCAACTGCGGGCACTCCGGCGCTCGGTGCGGGGTGCTCAGCGGTGCGCTCCGCCCACCTGGGAGGATCGGTCCCGTGAGTCAGGCGTCAGGCACCGGTCGTCCGGGCAGGTACGACCGGTCCTTCGGCGGCCTGGTCGGCGCCATGATCGTGCTGGTGCTCGTGGTCCTCGGCATCGTGATCTTCCGGGGGGCGTTTCGCGACGTACCGCAGTACGACCCCGAACCGGTCGACTACCTCGCTCTCGTCGAGAGCCTGGAGGAGGCCGGCTGGACGCCGGTCTACCCGGAGTCGCTGCCGGAGGGCTGGTTCGTCAAGGACGCGGCCTTCAGTCCGGGGGAGCGGCCGTCGCTCTCGCTCGCCATGACGACCGACGACGAGCACTTCGCCGGTCTCCATCAGGAGGACGAGGGCGTCGAGTCGCTCGTCACCACCCTGGTCGGCGACGACGCCACCGAGGGCGAGACCGTGACGCTCGACAGCTCGGTGGCGTCGAGCTGGCGGACGTTCTCCGACCCGGGCGGCGACCACGCCTTCGCGGCCGAGGTGGGCGACGACACCGTCCTGGTCTACGGATCTGCTCCCGAGGGGGACCTCGAGGAGCTCGTCGAGCTGCTCACGATCGGCGCGCCGACGAGCTGAGCGACCTCAGCTGTCGGGCTCGTCGGCCTCGACAGCGGCGTCGAGGCGCTCGCGGGCACCGTCGAGCCAGTCCTGGCAGATCGTGGCCAGCCTCTCGCCGCGCTCCCACAGCGCGAGGGACTCCTCCAGCGTGGTGCCACCGGTCTCGAGGGCGCGCACGACCTCGATCAGCTCCTCGCGCGCGGCTTCGTAGGACGGCGTCTCGGCCGTGACGTCGGCGGCCGGCTCAGTCTTCTTGGGGGGCATCGATCTCCTCGGTGCTCGTGGTGGTGGCGTGCACGCGGCCGTCGGCCACCCGCACGCTGATCTGCTGGCGCTCGGCGACCCCGGCGACCGAGGTGACGACGTGGCCGTCAGCGTCCTGGAGGACGGCGTAGCCCCGCTGGAGGGTCGCCAGCGGCGACAGCGCGCGGGCCCGAGCGCGCTGGTGGCCGATGTCGTCAGCGGCGCGGTAGAGGGCGTGTCCGACCGTGCGCCGCGCGCGGACGCGCAGCATCCGG
>JBAWHI010000160.1:0-23625 GCA_049593675.1 Nocardioides sp. | reverse complement strand
GCGTGGGTCTCGCCTCCTACCTGCTGATCGGGTTCTGGCAGCACAAGGACTCCGCGGCCGCGGCGGCGAAGAAGGCCTTCGTCATCAACCGCGTCGGTGACATGGGCCTGTCCACCGCGATCATGCTGGCCTTCGTCACCTTCGGCTCCACCTCGTTCACCGTCATCAGCGACGCCTCCGAGGGTGCGAACGAGAAGACGATGACCGCGCTCGGGCTGCTGCTCCTGCTCGGCGCCTGCGGCAAGTCGGCCCAGGTCCCGCTCCAGGCCTGGCTGCTCGACGCCATGGAGGGCCCGACCCCGGTCTCGGCCCTGATCCACGCGGCCACCATGGTGACCGCCGGCGTCTACCTGATCGTCCGCTCCAACTTCATCTTCGACCTGGCGCCGGACGCGCGGACCGTCGTGGTCGTGGTCGCCGTCATCTCGATCTTCTGGGGTGCGTGGATCGGCTGCGCGAAGGACGACATCAAGAAGGCCCTGGCCGGCTCCACGATGAGCCAGATCGGCTACATGATGCTGGCCGCCGGGCTCGGCGTCGCCGGCTACGCGTTCGCCATCTTCCACCTGCTCATGCACGGGTTCTTCAAGGCCAACATGTTCCTGGGCGCGGGCTCGGTCATGCACGGCATGAACGACGACGTCGACATGCGCCACTACGGAGCGCTGCGCAAGGCGATGCCGGTCACCTACCTGACCTTCGCGATGGGCTACCTCGCGATCATCGGCTTCCCCGGCTTCTCCGGCTTCTGGTCCAAGGACAAGATCATCGAGACGGCCCTCGCGGAGAACCTGTTCGTCGGGATCTGCGCGCTGCTGGCCGCCGGCGTCACCGGCTTCTACATGACCCGGTTGATGCTGATGACCTTCTTCGGTGAGAAGCGCTGGGAGAAGGACGTGCACCCGCACGAGTCCCCGAAGGTGATGACCTACCCGCTGATCGTCCTCGCCGCGCTCTCGGTCTTCGGTGGCATCGTGCTGCTCAACGACTGGATCGTCGACTTCCTGGCCCCGATCGTGGGCTCCGCCCCGCACGAGGAGCCTCCGATCCCGGCCCCGGTGGTCAGTCTGATCGCCGTCTGCGTGGTCGCCGTCGGCGTCGCCCTGGCCTGGCAGTTCGTCGGCCGGCGGCCGGTGCCGCGTGAGGCGCCCCAGGACGTCTCGTTCGTCACCCGGGCGGCCCGCGAGGAGGTCTACGGCAACCAGATCAACGACACGCTCGTGGTCAACCCGAGCCGCCACCTCACGGCCGCAGTGCTGACCACCGACAAGCACGTGGTCGACGGGGTGCTCACCGGTGGTCCGGTCGCGGTCGGAGCCGCGGCGGGGGTCGCCCGCCGCGCCCAGAACGGCTTCGTCCGCTCCTACGCCCTCTCCCTCCTCGTCGGCGCCCTGATCGTCGTCGTGGCTCTCCTGGCGGTGACTGTCGCATGAACGAGTTCCCCTGGCTGACCGTCCTGATCGTGGTGCCGCTCGTCGGCGCCCTGGTCACGGCGCTCCTCGGCCGCGGCGGTGGCGACTCCGTCGCGCCCAAGCAGGTCGCTCTCGGCGTCTCGCTGCTGACCCTGCTGGTCGGCATCGCGATCGCGCTGCAGTACAACACCGCCGACGGCATGCAGATGACCGAGACCCACGAGTGGATCTCAGCGTTCGGCGTCCACTACGCGCTCGGCGTGGACGGTCTCGGCCTGCTGCTGATCCTGCTCACCGTGGTGCTGGTCCCGATCGTGTTCGTGGCGTCCTGGCACGAGGGCGACGGCCGCAACCCGGCGGCGTTCTTCGCCTGGGCGCTCGCCCTGGAGGCGTTCGCGCTCGCCGTCTTCGCGGCCACCGACGTGTTCTTGTTCTACGTGGTGTTCGAGGCGACGTTGATCCCGGCGTACTTCCTCATCGGCCGCTACGGCCGCGAGGGCCGCGGGTACGCCGCGCTGAAGTTCCTCATGTTCCAGCTCGGCGGCGGCCTGGTGCTGCTCGCCGCGGTGATCGGGCTCTACGTCGTCTCGGCGCAGTCCGGCGAGGCGTCCTACCTGCTCTCCGACCTGCAGAACGTCGAGATGAGCCAGACATGGGAGCGCTGGCTGTTCGTCGGCTTCATGATCGCCTTCGCGGTCAAGGCGCCGCTGTTCCCGCTGCACACCTGGTTGGCGGACACCACCGAGAAGGCCACCCCCGGCACCAGCGTGCTGCTGGTCTGCGTCCTGGACAAGATCGGCACCTTCGGGATGCTGCGCTTCTGCCTCGGCCTCTTCCCGGAGGCCTCGGAGTGGGCGACGCCGGTCGTGATCACCCTGGCGCTGATCTCGATCGTGTACGGCGCGCTCCTGGCCATCGGGCAGGACGACATCCTGCGACTGATCGGTCTCACGTCGCTGAGCCACTTCGGCTTCATCACGCTCGGCATCTTCGCGCTGTCGAGCCAGGGCGCGTCCGGATCGATCCTCTACATGGTCAACCACGGCGTCGGCACCGCTGCGCTGTTCCTCGTCGCGGGCTACCTCATCAAGCGCAAGGGGACCTCGCTGATCAGCGAGATCACCGGGGTCCAGAGCAAGGCCCCGGTCCTGGCCGGCCTGTTCCTGATCGCGGGCCTGGCCACGCTGGGCCTGCCGGGCCTGAGCCAGTTCGTCTCCGAGATCCTCGTGATGATCGCCGCCTTCGACTACCACTGGTGGGTCGGCGCCATCGCCGTGACCGGCATCGTGCTCGCTGCCGTCTACGTGCTGTGGCTCTACCAGCGCACCATGACCGGACCGCCCGCTCCCGGTGACGAGGCGATGACCGACCTCAACCGGCGCGAGCTGACCGCCGTCGTACCGCTGATCGTCGCGCTGGTCGTCTTCGGCTTCTTCCCGATGCCGCTGCTCGACGCCGCGAATCCCTACGTCGACACGCTGTTCGAGCAGATCGGGGTGAGCGACGACGAGCCGAGCGTGCCCGCCGCTGAGCACGACGACGCCGAGGTGTCCGACCACGCCGAGGAAGGTTCGCACTGATGGACTTCGTGAAGCCCACCATCGAGTACAGCCAGCTGTGGCCGCTGTTCCTCGTGTTCGGGGTCGCGTGCGCCGGGGTGCTCGTCGAGGCGTTCGCCCCGCGATCGGTCCGATTCCGGGTGCAGACCCTGCTGGCCGGACTCGGCCTGACGGCCGCGCTCGCCGGGACCGTCTGGCTGGCGACCGACCTCGCTGACGTCGCCGACGGCGCAGCCCACGGCGCCATCAACATGGAGGGCACCATCGCGGTCGACGGACCCACGGTGTTCCTCTGGGGGATCGTGCTGCTCTTCGCGATCGGCGGCGTGCTGCTCTTCGCCGAGCGCCGGCTCGAGGGCGGGGTCTCTGCGTTCGCCGGCCAGGCCGCCGCGCTGCCGGGGACCGAGGCCGAGCGCCAGGCGTCCACCCGTGGCCTCGAGCACACCGAGGTCTATCCGCTGATGATGTTCGCGGTCGGCGGCATGATGCTGTTCCCGGCCGCCAACGACCTTCTCACGCTGTTCGTGGCGCTCGAGGTGCTCTCGCTCCCGCTCTACCTGCTCTGCGGCCTGGCCCGCCGCCGTCGGCTGCTCAGCCAGGAGGCGGCGCTCAAGTACTTCCTGCTCGGCGCCTTCGCCTCCGGGTTCTTCGTCTACGGCGTCGCGCTGGTCTACGGCTTCGCGGGCTCGATGGAGTACGCCGCGATCAACGAGGCCGTCCGCAACGACTCGGCCAACCAGGTCCTGCTGCTCATCGGCATGGGCATGCTCTCGGTCGGCCTGCTGTTCAAGGTCGGCGCTGCGCCGTTCCACTCGTGGACCCCGGACGTCTACCAGGGCGCCCCGACCCCCGTCACGGCGTTCATGGCGGCCGGCACCAAGATCGCAGCGTTCGGCGCGATCCTGCGGCTCTACTACGTCGCCTTCGGCTCCGAGCGCTGGTCCTGGCAGCCGATGCTCTGGGTGATCGCGATCCTGACCATGGTCGTCGGCGCGGTGCTCGCGGTCGTGCAGACCGACATGAAGCGGATGCTGGCCTACTCGTCGATCGCCCACACCGGCTTCCTGCTCACCGGCGTGCTCGGCGTCCAGCAGGCCTCGGAGCTGTCGATCGGCCAGGTCACGTCGATGCAGGCGGTGCTGTTCTACCTGACCACCTACGGCTTCGCGATGATCGGCGCCTTCGCGATCGTCACCCTGGTCCGCGACTCCGGAGGAGAGGCCACCGGGTTCGCTCGCTGGCACGGCCTGGGCAGGCGCTCGCCGCTGATCGCCGGCCTGTTCGCCTTCTTCCTGCTCTCGATGGCCGGCATCCCGCTCACCGCAGGCTTCATCGGGAAGTGGGCGGTGTTCACGGTGGCCCTGTCGGCCGGGGCGTGGCCGGTGGTGATCGCGGCGATCCTCTGCAGCATCGTGGCCGTCTTCTTCTACGTCCGGGTGATCGTGCTGATGTTCTTCGTCGAGGGTGACGACCCCGCCACGGTCGGGGAGGTTGCGACGGTCACCAGACCCTCCGTGCTGACGTCCGCGACGATCTTCGTCGGCGTGGCCGCGACGCTCGTGCTGGGCATCGTGCCCGGCCCGGTGCTCGATCTCGCCGCGAATGCAGGACAATTCGTCAGGTGACCTCCAGTACTGCCGGCCTGGCCCTTCCCGTCACCGACGGGGATCTGGCTGCGCGCCTGAGCGAACGCATGACCGTCGTCGAGGCTGCGCTCGCCGGTCATGTGCGCAGTCGCGCAGGTTTCGTGACCGAGACGGCCAGTCATCTGATGGCGGCCGGCGGGAAGCGGTTCCGACCCCTCCTGGTGCTGCTGGCCGCGGAGGCGGGGGACCGGCCGGACTCTGAGGAGGTCGTGACCGCCGCCTGCGTCGTCGAGCTGACCCACCTCGCGTCGCTCTACCACGACGACGTCATGGACGAGGCCGAGCTGCGGCGGGGGGCCGACAGCGCGCACTCGCGGTGGGGCAACCATGTCGCGATCCTCACCGGCGACTTCCTGTTCTCCCGATCCTCCGAGCTGACCGCCGAGCTCGGCCCGGACGCCGTGCGCATCCAGGCCGAGACCTTCACCCGGCTGGTCGAGGGACAGATCCTCGAGACCGTCGCTCCCGGGCCCGGGGAGGACCCGCTCGCTCACTATCTCGAGGTGGTCGCGGGCAAGACCGGCTCGCTGATCGCGACGTCGGCCCGCTACGGAGCCCGGTTCGGCGGCGCGAGCGCCGAGGTCGAGCAGGCGCTCACGTCGTACGGCGAGATCGTCGGTGCGGCCTTCCAGCTCAGTGACGACATCCTCGACATCGCCTCCGACTCCGTCGAGTCCGGCAAGACCCCCGGGACCGACCTGCGAGAGGGCGTCCCGACGCTGCCGGTGCTGATGGCCCGGGCTGCGAACGACCCGGCGGATGCCCGCCTCATCGAGCTGCTCGACGGCGACCTCACCGACGACGACCGGCACGCCGAGGCGCTCGACCTGCTGCGCAAGCACCCTGCTCTCGACGAAGCGCGGGCCTATGTGGTCGCTCGTGCTCAGGAGGCCAAGGACCAGCTCGCTGTCCTGCCCGTCGGCCCCGTCCGCGATGCGCTCGAGGCGTTCGCCGACATCGTGGCGGTCCGCTCGACCTGAGGTCGATCGCGGGACTGCAGCGCCGCGATCAGGCCGCCGTGGCGGCCGGGACCGTGAGTCGCAGCTGACGGCGCCGGTGGTTGATCGCTTCGGCGGTGAAGATCACCAGCGCGATCCAGACCAGGATGAAGCCGATCCAGCGGGCGAGCGGCATGTCCTCGTGGAACCACACGACACCGATCGTGAACTGCAGGACCGGCGTGAGATATTGCAGCAACCCCAGCGTCACCAGGGAGACCCGGGTCGCGGCAGCGCTGAAGCAGATCAGCGGGATGGCGGTGACGACGCCGGTCGAGGCGAACAGCAGCGCGTGCCCGGTGCCGTTGGTCGTGAATCCGGATGCGCCGGTCACCGTCAGCCAGACGAGGTAGGCCGCAGCGATGGGCGCGATGATCGTCGTCTCGAAACCCAGGCTCTCGACGGCTCCGACGTTCGCGGCCTTCTTGCACAGGCCGTAGCTCCCGAAGGAGAACGCCAGCACCAGGGCGACCCAGGGCAGTCGACCGTAGCCGAGCGTGATCACGACGACCGCAGAGGCGGCGATGCCGAGCGCCACCCACTGGAGGGGCCGAAGCCGCTCGTGCAGGATCAGCACCCCCATCAGCACGGTGACGAGCGGGTTGATGAAGTAGCCGAGCGAGGTCTCCACCACCCGGCCGTTGTTGACGCCCCAGATGAAGGTGAGCCAGTTGATCGAGATCACGACGGCCGCCACGCTGAGCAGCAGTCGCACCCGGCGGTCGCGCAGGATCGCGCGCAGCTGACCGGTGCGCCGCAGCGCCACGACCAGCACGCCCATGGTCAGGCAGGACCACAGCACCCGGTGGGCGAGGATCTCGCCGGCACCGGCGGGCTCGAGGAGCGGCCAGTAGAGCGGGAAGGTGCCCCAGATGACGTACGCGACCACCCCGTAGGTGAATCCCCGCCGCGCGTCTGGCACGGGAGGAAGTCTAGGAGGGCGTGCGGATGCGGCGAGGACCGCGGTCGGTCGGGGCGGTGCTCAGACCACGGTCCAGGTGTCGCCGCCGCCGATGAGGGCTCCGAGGCGGTCGGACGGGTCGCCTGGCGCGGCCTGCTTGGCGTCGGCGAGCTGGCCGCGTGCGAGGTCGTCGTAGGCCGGGCGCTCGACCTGGCGGAAGATGCCGATGGGTGCCTGGTGGAGGTAGTCGGCCGCGGTGAGCCGCGAGATCGCGAACGCGGTGGTCGGGTCGGCGTTGTGGGCGTCGTGGACGAGGATCGCGCTCTCGCCGACGTCGGCGACCTCGACGACCTTCACTCCGCCGCTCACGCTGTCGCGGATGATCCCCTTGGTGCCCAGGCCCGAGTCGTCGGGAGTGCCGAAGCGGATCGGCTCGCCGTGCACGAGCGGGATGATCGCATCGGCCTTGGTGTCGTGGCCCTTGATCGCGTCGAACGCGCCGTCGTTGAAGATCGGGCAGTTCTGGTAGATCTCGACGAACGAGGTGCCGCGGTGCGCGGCGGCCGCGGAGAGCACCGAGGTGAGGTGCTTGCGGTCGGAGTCGATGGTGCGCGCCACGAAGGTGCCCTCGGCGCCGAGCGCGAGGGAGACCGGGTTGAACGGGTGGTCGACCGAGCCCATGGGGGTGGACTTCGTGACCTTGCCTGTCTCGGAGGTGGGGGAGTACTGGCCCTTGGTGAGGCCGTAGATCCGGTTGTTGAACAGCAGGATCGTCATGTTCACGTTGCGGCGCAGCGCGTGGATCAGGTGGTTGCCGCCGATCGAGAGCGCGTCGCCGTCGCCGGTGACGACCCAGACCGAGAGGTCCTCGCGGGCGGTGGCGATGCCGGTCGCGATCGACGGCGCGCGGCCGTGGATCGAGTGCATGCCGTAGGTGTCGAGGTAGTAGGGGAACCGCGACGAGCAGCCGATGCCGGAGACGAACACGATGTTCTCGCGACGCAGGCCGAGGTCGGGCAGGAAGCCCTGGACGGCCTTCAGGACGGCGTAGTCGCCGCAGCCGGGGCACCAGCGGACCTCCTGGTCGCTGGTGAAGTCCTTGCCGGTCTGGGCGTCGTCGCCCTCGCCGACACGGGGGACGAGCTCGACTCCGGAGCGGAGCCCGGGGAACGGGAGCCCGGTGCTGGTGGGCGTGCTCACTTGGCTGCCTCCTGGACGCTGGTGGTGAGGTCGGCCTGCATCTGCTCGGGCGAGATGCCCTCGGCATCGGCGACGAGGCCGCCGATGACCTCGGCGAGTGCTGCGGCCTTGATGGGCATGCCGTTGACCTGGTTGTAGCCGATGGCGTCGACGAGGTAGCGCCCGCGCAGCAGCAGGGCGAGCTGGCCGAGGTTCATCTCGGGCACGAGGACCTTGTCGTAGCGCTTGAGGATGTCGCCGAGGTCGTTCGGGAACGGGTTGAGGTGGCGCAGGTGGACCTGGGCGACGTGGTGGCCGGCCTTGCGGACCCGGCGTACGCCGGCGCCGATCGGCCCGTAGGTCGAGCCCCAGCCGAGCACCAGCACGCGGGCCTCGCCTGAGGGGTCGTCGACGACGAGCGGGGGCAGGGAGTCGGCGATTCGGTCGACTTTGGCCTGGCGGGTGCGGACCATGAAGTCGTGGTTGGCGGGGTCGTAGGAGATGTTGCCGGTGATGTCGGCCTTCTCCAGTCCGCCGATGCGGTGCTCGAGGCCGGCCACGCCCGGTGGTGCCCAGGGGCGGGCGAGGGTCTCGGGGTCGCGGGCGTAGGGCTGGAACTCCGCCTTGCCCTTGGGGCCCTCGACCAGGTCCTCGACGGTGGCGAAGCTGGGGTCGATCGTGGGGAGGTCGGCGATCTCGGGGATCCGCCAGGGCTCGGAGCCGTTGGCGAGGTAACCGTCGGAGAGCAGCATCACCGGGGTGCGGTAGGTGATCGCGATCCGGGCGGCCTCGAGGGCGGCGTCGAAGCAGTCGCCCGGCGACTGGGGCGCGATGATCGGGACCGGCGCCTCGCCGTTGCGGCCGAACATGGCCTGGAGCAGGTCGGCCTGCTCGGTCTTGGTCGGCAGCCCGGTCGAGGGTCCGCCGCGCTGGACGTCGATGACGATGAGGGGCAGCTCGGTCATCACGGCCAGCCCGATCGCCTCGGACTTCAGCGCGATGCCGGGCCCGGAGGTGGTGGTCACGCCGAGGTGGCCGGCGAACGAGGCGCCGATCGCGGCACCGACACCGGCGATCTCGTCCTCGGCCTGCAGGGTGGTGACGCCGAACGACTTGTGCTTCGACAGCTCGTGGAGGATGTCGGAGGCCGGAGTGATCGGGTAGGAGCCCAGGAAGATCTGCAGCCCGGACTGCACGCCGCCGGCGACCAGGCCGTAGGACAGTGCCAGGTTGCCGGTGATGTTGCGGTAGGTGCCTGCGGCCATCGGCGCGGGCTTGATCTAGTACTGGACCGCGAAGGTCTCGGTCGTCTCGCCGAAGTTCCAGCCGGACTTGAACGCGGTCACGTTGGCGTCGCGGATGTCGGGGACCTTCGCGAACCGCTTCTGCAGGAACGCGGTGGTCGGGTCGGTGGGGCGTCCGTACATCCACGACAGCAGGCCGAGGGCGAACATGTTCTTCGCCCGCGCCGCGTCCTTGCGTGACAGGCCGAACTCCTTGACCGCCTCGACGGTCATCCCGGTCAGGTCGACCGGCTGCACGTTGAAGTCGCCGAGCGGGTCGTTCGCGTCACCCAGCGAGTCGAGCGGGTTGGCGTCGTAGCCGGCCTTGGTCAGGTTGCGCGCGGTGAAGTCGTGGGTGTCGACGATGATCGTCGCGCCCTTGGGCAGGTCGCCGAGGTTGGCCTTCAACGCGGCCGGGTTCATCGCCACCAGCACGTCGGGCGCATCGCCCGCGGTCAGGATGTCGTGGTCGGCGAAGTGCACCTGGAACGACGACACCCCGGGCAGGGTGCCCTGAGGGGCACGGATCTCGGCCGGGAAGTTCGGCAGCGTGACGAGGTCGTTGCCGAACACGGCCGACTCCTGGGTGAACCGGTCACCGGTGAGCTGCATGCCGTCACCGGAGTCACCCGCGAACCGGATGATCACCCGATCGAGCTGCTTGACCTGCTTGGACACTGTGCGTCCACTCCCTCGTTGTGCCACTGATGTGCCGGGCTTCCATCGCTCGACCACGCCTGGATCGTACCCGCGGTATGCTGAAACTGGAACCTGTTCCAGTTTCACCTCGCACGCCCGCGGCTAGCGCTCATCACGATAGTCCGGTGCTCGCGCTGACCGGGGCCGTCTCTGTCCGCGGATGGGTGAGGTCGGCCACAGAATATATTATATCGGCGAGGATCACGACCCCACGCAAGGCGGCAGGCGTCGTCGCGCCCAGTGACGAGGGTCCAGCATCTCGCCGTGCTTCACCCCTAGGAGCCGGTGCTGGCCTGGTTCCGCTGGTGCCGAGAGGCGATGACCCGAGCTTGCACACCCAGTCCGACCAGTCCGATGACCACGCCAAGAAGGACTCCCAGAATCCGCTGCCCGCCCGCCTCACCGAAGTCGCCGACTTCATGGCCGTAGTAGATGACGACGGCCTGCGTCATGAAGAAGGCATAGATCAGGTAGTTGGCGCGGTAGAACGCGACGCACAGGGCGGTGACGGCTAGGAAGTAGACGAGGAGCAGATCCGAGCCGACGAAGCCGGGGAAGATCGCGATGAGGGCGAGCGCGAGCAGTCCGCCCGTGGCCGAGCCGATGCCGCGCTGGATTCCGGTCCTCGTCCCCTTCGCTACGTCGGGCTGCATCACGACCAGGAGCGTCGACGCTACCCAGAAGGGTTCGACCGACCAGAACGTGTAGCCGACGGCGATGGCGACGGCCATGGTCAGTGCCCACATGAGGGCGAACACCCCGATGTCCGACGTTGCGACGTCTCTGAGCTGGGGAGTGCCGTCGGGGTCGGTCGGCGAGTCGTCGATGAGGCCGAACCGAATGCGGGCGGTCATGACGATCAGCGCAACAACTCCACCGATCAGGAAACTGGCCACATAGTGCCAGGGCTCTCCCGCTGACCGTGAGGACTCGAGCATGACGAGGAGGAGCCAGAAGACAAAGAAGTAGCAGGCGTAGAAGATGCTCCTTCCATACGCAACTGCCAACCCGGTGAAGTAGATGGCGGCAGTCCACAGGAGCACGGCTCGCACGGTGTTGTCGCCCGCGACGAGCGCGAGTAGCGACAGTCCGGTGCCGACGACGATGGCGATGCTCATGTACAACCACCGCTTGCCACCGCGAGCATGTGTCCCTACACGGGTGACGAAGTACGCCGCGATCAAGGCGGGAACCGCGACCTCTCCGAGAACCATCTCGATCAGCGAGATACCTACGATGGCCGCGACGAGCAGCACTCCGCTCCGGGGCTTGATGCCCTCGCGGTCAACGTAGAAGATGCTCGTGCTCATGACGGTCCTTTGCTGGAGCGGGGTCCTGGTCAAGCGAGCGCGCGATGTCGGACGCGCAGACGTCGACGAGTCCCCGAGGCGATCATGCATCGGAGCGTAGTCAAGCTCGCGCCGGTCCGAGATGGCGCGGGTGCGGCGATCGAGAGGTCGCTGGTGTCCCACCGCCGTGACGGTAACCACGACGCTGGCCATGGTCGGACCGTGTGCGCCGGGGGCCACCTGCGGCCGGAGGCGGAGGACCGCACACGGGCGGCAGCGGCCGATCTGATGGCGACCACCGCCCCACCTGCGGCCGGATGCGGACCTGGCCGGTCTCCGAGCGTGGCTCAGCGGTAGTTGGTGAACTGCACCGCGAAGTCGTAGTCCTGCGCGCGGACCAGGGCCTGCACCGCCTGGAGGTCGTCGCGCTTCTTGGACGAGACGCGGAGCTCGTCGCCCTGGATCTGAGCCTTGACGCCCTTGGGGCCCTCGTCGCGGATCAGCTTGGAGACCTTCTTCGCATCCTCGGAGGAGATGCCCTCCTTGAGGGCGATGGCGATCTTGCTCTGCTGGCCCGACGGACGCGGCTCCGAGGCGTCGAGGACCTTCAGGCTGACGTCCCGCTTGACGAGCTTGCCCTTGAACACGTCGAGCACGGCGCTGGCGCGGTCGTCGGCGGAGGCGGTGATCTCGATCGCCTGCTCGCCCTGCCACTCGATGGTGGCTCCGGTCCCCTTGAAGTCGAAGCGGGTCGCGATCTCGCGGGCGGTCTGCCCGAGCGCGTTGTCGACCTCCTGGCGGTCGATCTTGCTGACGATGTCGAACGACGAGTCGGCCATCTGCACTCCTCCGGTCTGCTGCGCCCGAGGGCGCCTGGGTTTTCGTCTGCCACGGGGGCTGCGCTATTGTTTCGCTTCGTTGTCGTCGGACCAAACGGACCGTCGACAGCCACCCAGGCAGGTTGCCCGAGCGGCCAATGGGAGCGGACTGTAAATCCGTCGGCTTTGCCTTCGAAGGTTCGAATCCTTCACCTGCCACTGGGCAACGAGTGCTGGCCCCCGCCTCAGGCGGGGGCCAGTCTCGTCCGGGCCGACGCGCACCTCCGGTGGGCCGATCCGTTCCCGGTCGCAGACCGGGCTCGATCAGCGCAACGGGTCGAACGGGGTCAGGTGTGGTTCCGCGACCCCGGTGACGATCTGCCGGGCGAGCAGCT
The DNA here is from genome assembly GCA_049593675.1 of Nocardioides sp. Classification (GTDB taxonomy): domain Bacteria; phylum Actinomycetota; class Actinomycetes; order Propionibacteriales; family Nocardioidaceae; genus Nocardioides. The sequence goes on along the minus strand of JBAWHI010000160.1, from coordinate 11,446 downwards.
TCCCGGTGACGGGTCCGAGGGTGACCCCCCACATGCCGTGGCCACCGGCGATGAAGACGCGCGGCGAGGTGGTGGCACCGACCAGGGGGAGGCCGTCGGTGGTGCAGGGTCGCGATCCGACCCACTCGTCTCGCCGCTCGTCCAGGTCGACGCCGGGCAGGTGGTCGCGGACCGCGTCGACGATGGCCCGGACCCGGCGTGGGTCCAGCGGCTCGTCCGGGTGTCGGAACTCCATCATGCCGGCGACGCGGAGCAGCTCTCTCGGCTCCCCAGCCCCGTCGGCCCGGTCCGTCGTCGTCGCCGGCTCGTGCAAGGGGGTGCAGGCGACCCGCTGGCGAGGGAAGTACGCCGGGCCCTGCGGGACCTGGTCGCCGCTGACGGTGAACGAGTATCCACGGCCGGCCTGCACCAGTCGCTTCACTCCGAAGGGAAGGGCGAGGCGCCCCAGGTCGGCGCCGGTGGCCAGGACGACCGCGTCGAACCGGTGCCGCATCCCGTCGCTGTCGGTGAGCCACGAGGCCGATGGCTCCGTGGTGACGTGGGCGATCCGCGACCACTCGTGGAGCTTGGCGCCCCGGGTGATGACCGCGTCGGTGAGCGACCGGACGAACTGCGGCGGGTGGAGGTATCGCTGCCCGTGCAGCAGGATCGCGGCCCCGATCTGGTCACCGAGCGCGGACTCCGCCTGCTGGACCTGGGGTCCGGTCAGGTAGTCGTAGTGGACCGTCTGGCCGGCCCGCTCGATCTGCTTGATCTCGCGGAGCATGTCGGCCGCCTCGGCGGTGGTCCGGTAGCAGGCGAGGAACGGGCGGGCTGCCGCGGGGCGAGGTGCTGCGCCGGCGTCCGCGAGGTCGTCGAACACGCGGAGGGACAGGCGGTTGATCCCCACGTAGGAGTCCATGCCGCGCTGCCACTGCCGGCTCGTGCAGTGACGGGCGAAGCCGGCCAGGAACCGCCACAGCGCCGGGTCGACCCGGGGTGGCACGTAGACGGGGGAGGACGGCATTGCGAGTGCCCGGAGTCCATAGCGGAGGACGCCGGGTGTCGGAAGCGGCGCGGTGAGCGACGGGGTGAGCCACCCGGCGTTGCCCCAGGAGGCGCCGGTCGCGGCCTCGTCGGCGTCGAAGAGCGTGACGCTCACGTCGTGCTCCTGGAGGAACCAGGCGACGCTGAGGCCGACGATCCCGGCTCCGACGACGGCGACCTGGCGCGGACGCCCGGAGGCATGCGGAGTGCCGGCGGGCCACTCGGTGTGGTCGGTCATGGTGGAGCTCACCGCCCCGTGCAGCCGACGCAGGTCGCCGACCAGGGTCGGAACTCGAGACGCTCGAGCGAGATCGAGCGGTGGCAGTGCGTGCACGTCCCGAAGGTGGCTGCCGCGATCCGCTCCTGCGCCGCCGTGATCTCCACCAGGGTCTGATGCAGCGCGGACCTCTGTGCTGCGACGACGAGATCATCCTGCGACGCCGGCAGCCGATCGAGCTGGTCGAGTCGTGTCCTGGCTGCCTCGTCGAGGGCTAGCTCGAGGTGCTTCACGGCTGCGTCCGGGAGGTTCGGGCGCTGCGCCGGTCCGGCGGGGGACTGGGTGTTCATGTCGTGCTCCTCAAGGTCGGGTCGGAGTGGTGCAGTTCCTCGACGTCGCTCGGATGTCGAGCGCGCAGGAGATGCACGTTGCGGTCAGTGGGAGTGGGGAAGGGGTGCGGAGGGGTGGCGAGCGACGACGCTCGGGCTCACCGACGGATGCAGCGGTCGCAGAGGTCCGTCCACGGACGCAGCCGCAAGGATCGATCGTCGATCGGGTGCTCGCACCCGACACAGGTGCCGTACGTGCCGGACGCCAAGCGCTCCTGAGCGGCCAGGATCGAGCTGAGGATCCGGGTGACGCTGGCCCGGTGGGCAGCGGCCACCGGGGTGAGCTCGGGCGGGAGGTCGCTGAGCTGCTCCCGACGGAGCCGGGCGGCGTGCTCGAGGAGGGCGGCCACGTGGTCGAGGCTCGGGTCCGCGGCAGGCGGTGCGAGCCGAGAAGGGAGGGTCATGGGTCGTTCCTGTCGTCCGGGTAGGCAACGACGGCGGACTCGTCAGTGACGATCCGCGCGTGCCTGGATGGGGCTCAGTGACAGGTCAGACGGGCGGTGCGCGGTCGACGCTTCGGCGAAGGACGTCGAGCCCGCGGATGCCGCGGGCGATCTCGCTCAGTGCAATGGCGAGGAGGGCGGCGCCAGTCGGCACGTGCGACGGCTCGGCTGCCGTCGTTCGGACCCCGCTGGCAGCACCCATGGTCGGACCATAGCACCGCCGAGCCGGGCGGCGTGGCCGGTCCGATCCACCTCCGTGCGACTCGGTGGCGACCGCTCCCGGTGCCCCCGGCGGGCGCCGGGACCGGGGTGGGTGGAGCGGTCGACCTATTGACAGGATTCCTGACTATAAGGAGGATGTGCTCCATCAAGATTCCTGATGATGACGGAGGCGTGGTGCCCGCGATCCCGACGCTCGATCCAGCGGACCAGACCGGTGCCGAGGTGGGCCTTCCGCCGACCCTTCGGCTGCGCCGGGAGGGGGCGGTCGCCGTCCTCACCCTGGCGCGGGCGAGCAAGCGCAACGCGCTCGACGACACGACGATCGCCGGCATCGAGCGGTTCTTCGCCTCGCCGCCCACGTGGATCGCCGCCGTCGTCCTCGACGCCGAGGGCGACCACTTCTCGGCCGGGCTCGACCTCAACGAGCTCACCGAGCGCGACACGTTGGCGGGTCTCGAGCACTCGATGGGGTGGCACCGCGCGTTCCGAGCGCTGGAATCGGGCCGGATCCCCGTCGTGAGCGTGCTCAAGGGCGCCGTGATCGGTGGCGGACTCGAGCTCGCGACCGCGACCCACATCCGGGTGGCGGAGCCCACGGCGTACTACGCGCTCCCGGAGGGGCAGCGCGGCCTGTTCGTCGGTGGTGGCGCATCGGTGCGGGTGCCTCGTCTGATCGGTCTCCACCGGATGACGGATCTGATGCTGACCGGTCGCGTTCTCGATGCGCAGGAAGGTCAGGGCCTCGGGCTGACGCACTATCTCGTCGAGGAGGGGGAGGGGTTCGACCACGCGCTCGCGCTCGCGACCCGGATCGCCCAGAACGCGCCGATGACGAACTTCGCCGTCCTGCAGGTGCTCCCTCACATCGCCGAGGGCGACCCGACGCAGGGCTACCTGATGGAATCGCTCATGGCGTCGGTCGCGTCCGGGAGCGAGGACGCCAAGCAGCGGATGCGGCTGTTCCTCGAGGGGCGGGCGGCCAAGGTGTCGAGCGAAGGAGATCGTGGGTGACGACGGACAGGCTCGCCGACAGTGCTCCCATCGTCTGGCAGCCCTCCTCCGACTGGCGCACCTCGACGCGCGTCGGGCGGTTCATGGACTGGCTCGCCAGCGAGCGCGGTGTCGAGCTCGAGACGTGGGACGACCTCTGGACATGGTCCGTCACCGACCTCGACGGGTTCTGGTCGGCGATCTGGGACCACTTCGAGGTCCGGCCGAGTGCGCCCTACTCGTCGGTGCTCGAGGGTCGAGCGATGCCCGGGACGCGGTGGTTCTCCGGTGCCCGCCTGAACTACGCCCGCCACCTGCTCGAGGGCCACGCCAGCGACGAACGCCCAGCGGTGCTGTCCTACTCGCAGACCCGGGAGCCGAGGTCCCTGACCTTCGCGGAGCTGTCCGCGCAGGTCGCGTGTCTCGCTGCGTCGCTGCGGCGCCTGGGAGTGACGCCCGGCGACCGCGTCGCCGGCTACCTCCCGAACATCCCCGAGACGCTCGTGGCGTTCCTGGCGACCGCGTCCGTGGGTGCGGTGTGGACGAGCTGCGCCCCCGAGTTCGGCGCCCGCAGCGTGCTGGATCGGCTCGCCCAGGTCGAGCCCAAGGTGCTGTTCGTCGTCGGGGGCTACACCTACGGCGACAAGCCGGTCGACAAGTCCGCGGACATCTCGGCGGTCCGGGCCGGGCTGCCGAGCGTCGAGCACCTCGTCGAGGTGCCGTACGGCGGGTCGCCCGTCCCGGGCGCGCTGGCCTGGCCGGACCTGCTCGAGGGCGAGGACGAGATCCCCGTCTTCGAGGAGGTCGAGATCGACCACCCGCTGTGCATCCTGTTCTCCTCGGGCACGACCGGGCGACCGAAGGCGATCGTGCACGGTCACGGCGGGATCCTCGTCGAGCACCTGAAGAACCACGCCCTGAGCTGGGACCTCGGCGCCGACGACCGGCTGCTGTGGTTCACCACGACGTCCTGGATGATCTGGAACTCCGTGGTCTCGGCGCTGCTGGTCGACTGCTCGATCGTCATGCTCGACGGCAATCCGGTGCACCCGGGTGTCGACTGGCAGTGGTCGCTCGCCGCCGAGACCGGCGCGACCGTGATGGGCGCGAGCCCCGGCTTCCTCATGGCCAGCCGGCGCGAGGGGCTGCATCCCGCCGCCGACCACGACCTCTCCGCTCTGCGCGAGCTGTGCGCGGCCGGCAGCCCGCTGGCCGAGGAGGGCTACACCTGGGTGCTCGAGGAGTTCGGTCCGCGCGTCCTGCTCAACGTCGGCTCGGGCGGCACCGACGTCTGCTCGGGCATCCTCCAGGGCAGCCCGGCGCAGCCGGTCCACCTCGGCGAGATCACGGCTCCCTGCCTGGCGGTCGCGACCGCGGCGTACGACCCCGAGGGGCACGAGGTGGTCGGGGAGCTCGGTGAGCTGGTGATCACCGAGCCGATGCCGTCGATGCCGGTGACGTTCTGGGGCGAGGACGGCGACGAGGTCTACCGCTCCGCCTACTTCGACACCTATCCCGGTGTCTGGCGTCACGGCGACTGGATCAGGTTCAGCCCTGCGGGCTCCTCGGTGATCGCCGGCCGCTCCGACGCCACCCTCAACCGAGGGGGCGTGCGGCTCGGCACAGCGGAGTTCTACCGCGTCGTCGAGGAGCTGCCCGGAGTGCTCGACTGCCTCGTGGTCCACCTCGAGGATCCGGCCGGCGGCAACGGGCACCTGATCCTCGCCGTGGAGCTCGAGGCGGGACGGGAGCTGCAGGACGCGCACCGCGCGGAGATCGCCACCGCTCTCAGGGCGTCGCTCTCGCCACGCCACGTCCCGGATCTGGTCGTCCAGGTCCCGAGCATCCCGCGCACCCGGACGGGGAAGAAGTTGGAGGTGCCGGCCAAGCGGATCCTGCAGGGGGAGCCGCTGGACCAGGTGGCGGACCTGCAGTCGCTGGTGGACCCGCAGTCCCTGGATGCGTTCGTCGGGCTGGCCGGCGGGCTCAGAGCTGCTGGAGGGCGGCCCGGCACTCGTTGAGGCTGCTGCGCAGCGACTCGCGCTGGCGCGAGGTGAGCGACCCCGTCATCCGCAGGTCGAGCTCCTGCACGTCGTGGCGGACGTCCGCGAGGAACTGCAGGCCGGCCGGCGTCAGGCTGATCAGCAGCCGCTTGCGATCGGACTCGTCGCGGGTGCGGGTGATCAGCCCCTTGCCGGTGAGCGCGCGCACCATGTCGGCCATCGACTGCGCCGTCACGAACGAGTTCCGCGCGAGCTGAGCGGCCGAGAGCTCGCCACCGTGCTCGAGCACGGTCAGCGCCGTGTACTGCAGAGCGGTCACCCCGTGCGGCTTGAGCAGGTCGTCGAGGCGGGCTCGTACGGCGAGCTCGACCTGCTTGACGGCGTACATCAGCAGCGGCGGGGTGTCGCCCCGCTCGTCCTCGGCACTGCTCTTCGCCATCAGGCCCGGTCCTTCCTCGGCAAGGGCACGCCGCACGCTACGGCTCGGCCGACGTCCGGCGCGGCGCTGCCCGGACGTGGCGTCACTTTAACAAGAAACTTGGCAACACCTATTGTCAGGATACCTGTCAAAGATCTACTGTTTCGTCGACCGTAGATGAGGCCAGGATCACGTCCCGGCCCGGAGGTGGAGGAACGATGGCACACACGTCGGTTCGGCTGGCCGCGATGGCCCTTGCGGGCGCACTCGGTCTCACGGCCTGCAGCGGGGGGAGCGACGGGCCCGGCACGAGCGAGCTGACGACGAGCGACGTCGTCGACACGACGCCGGCCGGGACCGAGCCGGTCGACTCCATCGTCTGGGGCCTGCCCACGGGTGAACCGACGTCGATCGACCCCATCGTGTCCGGCGCCACCTCGGAGATGACGGTCTCGCCCAACCTGTGCGAGAACCTGCTGCGCGTCGAGCCGGACTTCTCGATCCAGCCGGCGGTCGCGTCCTTTGCGGACTGGGTCGACGACACGACGTTCGTGATCGACCTCCGCGACGACGTCACGTTCTGGGACGGGACGGCGCTCACGGCCGAGGACGTCGTCTACAGCTTGGAGCGCACGGCCGATCGGAAGGGGCCGAGCTTCTGGAGCGAGGGCTTCCGCTACGTCACCTCGATCGAGAAGACCGGTCCGCTCCAGGTGACGCTCGAGTTCAGCCAGCCCGACGCCCAGTTCCGCAACGGGCTCGCCGGCCCCGCCGGTGGTGTCGTCCAGGCGGCGTTCGCGTCGAAGGTGGGGCGGGCCTTCGGCACCGCGCAGGGTGGCGTGATGTGCACCGGCCCCTACGAGTTCGTCGGGTGGACGACCGGCGACAGCATCGAGGTGAAGGCCAACCCGGACTACTGGGACGGGCCCCCGAACGTCGGCGCGATCACGTTCCAGTTCATCTCTGACGCTGCCACCCTGACGACGGCTCTCCGCGCGGGTGAGATCGATGGCGCCTACGACCTTCCGGTCTCGACGGCCGTGGCCCTCGAGAAGGCCGACTCCGGGACGGTCTACCGCGGCAACAGCACGCAGTCGCTCAGCTTCGGCCCGACCTCGAGCAAGGGGTTCGGTGCGGATCCGAAGGTCCGCGAGGCCCTGAACCTCGCGATCGACAAGGAGGGCCTCATCGCCACGGTCCTGCGCGGGCTCGGCACGATCCAGCGCACCTTCACCGCCCCGCTCGCCTGGAGCGGCGATGCGGAGGCCGAGATCTACCAGGAGGGCTACGACGCGCTGCCGGCGAACGCCGAGCCCGACCTCGACCGGGCCAAGGAGCTGGTCGCCGAGGCGGGAGCCGACGGCGCGACCCTGGTCATGGCGATCCCTGCCGGCGGTGCGACGGAGTCGCAGGCGGCAACGGTCGTGCAGGCCGCGGCCAAGGAGATCGGCATCGACCTGCAGCTGAAGACGATGCAGCCCACCGAGTTCTCCGAGCTGTTCTACATCCCGGAGAAGCGCGCCGGTGTCGACTTCGTCTGCACCATCGGCTTCCAGGAGGTGCCGGGATCTCTCTACTACGCTCCCGAGTTCGCGACGCCCACCGGTCTGTACAACTGGTCGGGCTATGACCGGCCCGAGGTGACGAAGCTGCTCGACGAGGCCCGCGCGAGCGCTGACCAGGCCGTGACCGCCGAGAAGTTCGTCGAGGCCCAGGCGATCTTCGCGCCGGACAACCTGCAGGTGACGCTGGCGGGCATGAACACGCTGCTCTACCTCGGTGACGGCCTCTCCGGGTCGCCCGCCTCGATCGCCTACATCTCCTCGCCGTGGGCGGCGGAGTTGGGCGGGACCGAGTAGTGCTCCGCCGTTGGGTCTTCTTCGTCCTGCGCAAGCTGGGCGTCCTGGCCGTCACGATGCTCGTCTCGAGCCTGGTGATCTTCCTCGCGCTCTACCTCGCGCCGGGTGACCCCGCCACCGCGATCGCGGGAGGCACGAAGCCCAACCCGGAGAACCTCGCCCGCATCCGTGCGGAGTACCACCTCGACGATCCCTGGTGGAGCCAGTACCTGAACTGGCTCCACGGGATCCTCACCGGAGACATGGGGACCTCGCTCGTCTACAAGACCGACGTCAGCACCCTGATCTCCGACCGCGTCCTCAGCACGACGCTGCTCGTCACCTATGCCGGGACGTTGATCCTGGTGCTCGGCATCGGGCTCGGCATGCTCGCCGGCCTGCGCGGCCGCACGACTCGCACCGTCATCAACGCGCTGACGACCGTGGCGATGGGTGCGCCGACCTTCGTGGTGGCGATCATCCTCATCGCGTTGTTCGCGACCACCGTCGACTGGTTCCCGATCTACGGGACCGGGTCCGGGCTGGTCGACCGGCTCTGGCACCTCACCCTGCCGGCGATCGCGCTGAGTCTCAGCTACGTCGCCTACGTCGCGACGGTGACCCGGGCCGCGGTCGACGAGGAGAAGGTCTCCGAGCACGTCGAGACCGCGGTCAGCCGGGGTACGCCGCAGCGGCTGATCACCCGGCGCCACGTGCTGCGCAACGCGGTCGCGCCGATCCTCACGGTGTCGGGTCTCAGCATCGCGGGACTGTTCGCCGGCACGGCGGTGGCCGAGCAGGCGTTCGGCGTCAACGGCATCGGCTCCCTGCTCGTCGACGCCGCGGCCCGGAAGGACCTCGCGGTCGTCCAGGTCATCTCGCTGTTCATGGTGGCGGCCTTCGTGGTCGTCAACACGGTCATCGACGCGGTGAACGCACTGCTCGATCCCCGGACGGCGCTGGAAGGGGCCGAGGCATGAGCGCAGACACCGTCCTCAGCGCCCGGCGGCCGATCCTCCTGCGTCGACTGGCCGGGGTGAACCCGGTGGTGGTGGTCGCCGGGGTCCTCCTCGTCCTCCTCGTCCTCGCGGCGCTGTTCGCCCCCGTGCTGGCGCCGTACGACCCGAACGCCGTCGACCTGATGAGTCCCTATGCGGGCTCCAGCCCCGAGCACCTGCTCGGCACGGACGCCAGTGGCCGCGACATCCTGAGCCGGCTGCTCTACGGCGCCCGGGTCAGCCTCGCCGGACCGTCGGTCGTGATCGCGTTCTCGATGAGCGTCGGTGTGATGCTCGCGCTGGTCGCGGCCTGGTGCGGAGGCATGGTCGACGCGGTGATCTCCCGGACGATCGAGGTGCTCTTCGCCTTCCCGGGTCTGATCCTCGCGGTGGTCGCGGTCGCGGTCTTCGGCGCTGGGTTCTGGGCGCCGGTGATCGCGCTCTCGCTCGCCTACGTCCCGCTGGTGGCGCGGGTGCTGAGGTCCGTGGCCCTCAAGGAGCGCAACCTGCCCTATGTCGCGGCTCTCCAGATCCAGGGGGTGCCGGCGCCGCGGATCATGCTGCGGCACCTGCTGCCGAACCTGATGCCGATGATCACCGTGCAGGCCGGCATCGGCTTCGCCTACGCGATGCTCGACCTCGCCGCCGTGTCCTACCTCGGGCTCGGCCTCCAGCCGCCCACCTCCGACTGGGGCGTCATGGTCGCGGAGGGGCAGTCGTCGATCATCGAGGGCTACCCGCAGCAGTCGCTCTACGCCGCGATGGCGGTGCTGGTCACGGTCGTCTCGCTCAACCTGGTCAGCGGCTGGTTCGCCGAGCGCTACGACGTGACGGGAGCAGAGGCATGAACGCGCTCGAGATCGAGGACCTGAGCGTCTCCGTGCCGGTGCGTGCGGGCACGAAGAGCATCCTCTCCGAGGTGAACCTCGAGATCGCCCCCGGCGAGGCCCTCGGCCTGGTCGGCGAGAGCGGCTCGGGCAAGTCGACCACCCTTCGCGCCGTGGTCGGGCTCCTGCCCCGCATCGCGCGCCGATCGGGGGTCGTCCGCGTCGAGGGGACCGATGTCGGCTCGCTCGCCAGGGCGGAGCTGCGCCGGTTCCGGGGGACGCGGACCGCCGTCGTGTTCCAGGACCCGCGCGCCCACATCAACCCCCTGCGCTCGGTCGGGGACTTCCTCCTGGAGAACCTCGTCGAGGTGCAGCACCGGCCGCGCGCGGAGGCGGAGCGCATCGTGACGGCCATCCTCACTGACGTGGGCATCGCCGACCCCGAGCGCCGGATGCGACAGAAGCCCTACGAGCTCTCCGGCGGCCTCCTCCAGCGGGTGATGATCGCCGCCGCGATGGCGGGCGAGCCGGGCCTGCTCCTCGCGGACGAGCCGACGACGGCACTCGACGTGACCACCCAGGAGGAGGTCATGGCGATCCTCGACGAGCAGCGCCTGGCCCGCGGGCTGGCGATGCTGTTCGTCAGCCACGACCTGGACCTCGCCGACGCGGTCTGCGACCGGATCGCGGTGATGAAGGACGGCCGCATCGTCGAGGAGCTGGGTGCCGAGGGCCTGCGCCAGCAGGCGCAGGCCGACTACACGAAGACGCTGATCGCTGCGCGCCCGCGGCTGCAGGTCGGCGAGCCGTCGGGTCGGCGGCGCCAGCCGGCCCCCGCACCCACCCCGTTGCTGTCCGTGCACGACCTCCGCAAGGTGTATCGGGTCCGCGCGGCGAGCGGTGTGGGTCACGAGGACCTGGTCGCAGTCGACGGCATCAGCTTCGACCTGCCTCGCGCCGGCTCGCTGGCGATCGTGGGGGAGTCGGGGTCCGGGAAGTCGACCACCGCGCGGATGGTCGTCGGTCTCGCCCAGCCGACCGCCGGCCGGATCGTCGTCGACGGACACGAGTGGGCGCCGGGACGGCTCCGGTCCGCCGAACGGCGTCGACGTGGCCGCCTGGTCCAGATGGTCTTCCAGGATCCCTACTCCTCGCTCGACCGCCGGCAGACGGTCCACGACTGCCTGCGCGAGTCGCTCGCGGTGCACGGACACCTTCCGCGGCGCGAGCACGCCCGCCGCGTCGCGGACCTCCTGGACCAGGTCGGCCTGACCGCGGAGCAGGGCAGGGCTCGGCCGCGATCGTTGTCGGGCGGCCAGCGACAGCGGGTCGCGATCGCGCGGGCCCTGGCAGCCGACCCCGCCGTCCTGATCCTGGACGAGGCGGTGGCTGCGCTCGATGTGTCCGTGCAGGCGCAGGTCCTCGCACTGCTCGACCGGATCCGTCGCGATCTCGACGTCGCGCTGCTCTTCATCTCCCACGACCTGCCCGTGGTGCAGCAGGTCTGCGACGAGGTCCTGGTCATGCACCAGGGCGCTGTCGTCGAGGCAGGACGGGTGGACGACGTCCTCTCCGCTCCGCGGCAGGAGTACACCCGCCGGCTGATCCACTCCGTCCCGCGTGAGGGCTGGAAGCCCCGACGCCGGGCGGCGACCGACCCCGATCCCCTGGAGGTTCCGTGAGCGAGATCGCCCCACCCGAGCTGGACTTCGCCTTCGAGGCGCGCGTCGACATCGCTCCGAGCGAGCACATCGGGCATGCCGGCAGCGCGGTGCTCGGCTTCACCCCGATCACCGGTGGCAGCGTCTCCGGACCTCGTCTGCGGGGCACGGTGGTCCCCGGGGGCGGGGACTGGGCGATCGAACGTCCCGGCGTCGCCGTCGACCTCGACGCTCGCTACGTGATCCGGGCCGAGGACGGGGCGCTCATCGACGTCGTCAACCGCGGCTTCTGGGTCGCGTCCGCCGAGGTCGATGCGGCCGTCGAGGCAGGGGAGAAGGTCGACCCGGCGCAGTATTACTTCCGGACCCAGCCGGTGTTCCGCACCGACGCGCCCCAGCACGCGTGGTTGACCC
>JBAWHI010000159.1:0-3604 GCA_049593675.1 Nocardioides sp. | reverse complement strand
CGTCGGGGGCGGCTCCGGCCGGTCCTGTGCCGGCGCAGCAGCCGGGGGCACGGCGGGCGTGGTCGGCGTACCGCTGATGGTCAGACGCTTCTCCAGCCGGTCCAGCCGGGCGAGCACACCGTCGGTGCCGTGGTCGGCGCCCGGCAGCAGGATCCGCGCACAGAGCAGCTCGAGCAGCAGCCGGGGGGCGGTGGCCCCGCGCATCTCGGTGAGGCCGGCCGCCGCGATGTCGGCGGCCCGGCTGAGCTCGGCGGAGCCGAACCGGGCGGCCTGGGCGACGAGTCGCTGCCCCTGGTCCTCGGACACGTCGATCAGCCCGGTGGCCGGCGCGTCGGGGACCGCCGCGACGATGACCAGGTCGCGCAGCCGGCGCAGCAGGTCCTCGGTGAAGCGGCGCGGGTCCTGACCGGTCTCGATCACCTTGTCGACCACGGCGAACACCGCGGCGCCGTCACCGGCGGCGAACGCGTCGACCACCTCGTCCAGCAGGGTGTCGGGCGTGTAGCCGAGCAGGCCGGTGGCGAGGTCGTGGGTCACCCCGGAATCCCCGGCACCGCCGAGCAGCTGGTCCAGGACAGAGAGGGTGTCGCGTGCGGAGCCGGCGCCGGCGCGGACCACGAGCGGCAGCGCGGCGGGCTCGATCGTGACGCCCTCCTTCTCGCACAGCTCGCCGAGGTACTGCGAGAGCAGCCGCGGCGGGATCAGCCGGAAGGGGTAGTGGTGGGTGCGCGAGCGGATCGTCGGGAGGACCTTGTCCGGCTCGGTGGTGGCGAAGATGAACCGCAGGTGCGGCGGAGGCTCCTCGACCAGCTTGAGCAGGGCGTTGAAGCCCTGCGTGGTCACCATGTGGGCCTCATCGATGATGTAGACCTTGTACTTGCTCCGAACCGGGGCGAAGAACGCCTTCTCGCGCAGGTCGCGGGCGTCGTCCACGCCTCCGTGGGAGGCGGCATCGATCTCGATCACGTCGATCGACCCCGGTCCGCCGCGGGCCAGGTCGCGGCAGCTGTCGCACGCACCGCAGGGGTCCGCGACCGGGGCCTGCTCGCAGTTCAGGGCCCGAGCGAGGATCCGAGCCGACGTGGTCTTGCCGCAGCCTCGCGGCCCGGAGAAGAGGTAGGCGTGGTTGACCCGGTTGTTCGCGAGGGCGGCCCGCAGGGGCGCCGTGACGTGATCTTGACCGATGACCTCGGCGAACGTCTCGGGCCGGTAGCGGCGGTACAGCGCGAGGGGTGACTCCACGCCTGAACCCTAACCACCGGTCCCGACAGCCGGTAGCGGCCGGGGGCGGCAGATCGGCCCGCCAGGGCACCCGTCCGGAAGCACGCTCTGACCCCGGGCATGAAAAGGCCCCCCGCGCACCCGACAGAGCTCGCTTACCCTTGCTGCCTTCCGGCCCTGGGGGAGTTGGGCAAGATGCCGCCACACGGGGGGTTGGCCAGGAGTCTAGGTGAGCGGTCCGCGTGCTTCCAAGACGGGTCCGGCGCTCCCGCCGCCGCCCGCAGGCCCGCTCCGGGCGATTTCGCACGGCCGCACGCCGACCGGTACATTCCTCCGCGGAGGATTCGCCTAGTGGCCTATGGCGCTCGCTTGGAAAGCGGGTTGGGTTAATAGCCCTCAGGGGTTCGAATCCCCTATCCTCCGCCATCGCCGCCATGAGCGCAGTCGCCGGCTCCGACCCCCCGGGGTCGGGGCCGGTGGTCATTTCCCGGCACCCCGCGAACGGCCGTCCATCACCCGAGTCATCGACGCCCGACACGCTTCGCTAGCGTCAACCCGCTGGGGAGGCCGGTCCGGCAGGCGCGATCCCCTGTGCCGGCCGGTCGAGACGAGGCGACAGGAGTCGATGGTGGCATTGCTGGACGAGAAGCTGGTGGACGGCTTCGATGAGGTGCTGCGCCGCAATCCTGGCGAGACCGAGTTCCATCAGGCCGTCCACGAGGTACTGAGCAGCCTGGGCCCCGTGGTGGCCAAGCACCCGCAGTACGCCGACGCCGAGGTGATCAAGCGGCTCTGCGAGCCCGAACGCCAGATCATCTTCCGGGTGCCGTGGGTCGACGACTCCGGGCAGGTGCAGATCAACCGCGGCTTCCGCGTCGAGTTCAACTCCGCACTGGGACCGTTCAAGGGCGGGCTGCGGTTCCACCCCAGCGTGAACCTGGGGATCGTGAAGTTCCTCGGCTACGAGCAGATCTTCAAGAACTCCCTGACGGGGATGCCGATCGGCGGCGGCAAGGGCGGCTCGGACTTCGACCCGAAGGGGCGGACGGACGGCGAGGTGATGCGCTTCTGCCAGTCCTTCATGACCGAGCTCTACCGACACATCGGCGAGTACACCGACGTGCCGGCAGGCGACATCGGCGTGGGCAGCCGCGAGATCGGCTACCTCTTCGGGCAGTACAAGCGGATCACCAACCGCTACGAGTCCGGCGTCCTGACCGGCAAGGGGCTGGCCTGGGGCGGCTCGCGGGTCCGCACCGAGGCGACCGGCTACGGCACCGTGTTCTTCGTCGACGAGATCCTCAAGGCTCGGGGGGAATCGCTCGAGGGCAAGCGGGTCGTGGTCTCGGGGTCGGGCAACGTCGCGATCTACGCCATCGAGAAGGTCCAGCAGCTCGGCGGCGTCGTCGTCGCCTGCTCCGACTCCAGCGGCCACGTCGTGGACGAGGCGGGGATCGACCTCGCGCTGCTCAAGGAGATCAAGGTGGAGCGGCGCGAGCGGATCTCGGCGTACGTCGACAGCCGCCCGGCCGCCCGCTTCCGTGGCGACGGCTCGGTGTGGGAGGTCGCCTGCGACGTCGCGCTGCCCTGCGCCACCCAGAACGAGCTCAACGCCAAGGACGCCGCCGCCCTCGTCCGGAACGGCTGCGTCGTCGTCGCGGAGGGTGCCAACATGCCCTGCACCCCCGAGGCCACCGCCGCCTTCTGCGAGGCGGGTGTCACCTTCGCCCCCGGCAAGGCGGCGAACGCCGGTGGCGTGGCCACCAGCGCGCTCGAGATGCAGCAGAACGCGTCGCGGGACTCGTGGACGTTCGCGCACACCGAGGGCCGGCTCGAGGACATCATGCGCGGCATCCACGACCGATGCCTCACCACCGCCGATGCCTACGGGAGCCCCGGCGACTACGTCGCCGGCGCCAACATCGCCGGGTTCACCCAGGTCGCGGACGCGATGCTCGCGCTCGGCGTCATCTGACCGGTCGCCCGAGCAGCGCACCGATGCGCGCGGCCGCCACCCGGCAGTGGCGGCCGCGTCACCCCGGGCAGGAGCCCAGCGCCTGCTTCTTCAGCTTCGGGCCCGACTTGGTCTGCCGCCCGCTCGTGATGCCGAAATGGCGCTGCCAGTCGGAGTAGGTGCTGGTGTTGTCGTACTCCCCGCTCTGCGCGGCGACCAGGCCCATCCGCAGCGTGAGGGGAACGCCGGGGACCGCAGCCTTGCTGCGGACCGCGCCGACGACCTTGCCGTTGAGGAACCAGGAGAGGTGCTTCTTGCCGACCTCGACCGCGAAGGCCGGGATGTTGCGCTCGAGGTGCGGCCCGGAGATGGTCCGGGTCCAGCGCTTGCCTCCTGCGTTCACGCCGAAGGTCATCCGCGAGCCCACAC
>JBAWHI010000158.1:0-4394 GCA_049593675.1 Nocardioides sp. | reverse complement strand
TCCCGGTGGCGCGCTGCTGGGCGCGCTCGAAGGAGAAGCCGGCCGGGTCGAGCTCGTCGGCGACCTGGATCAGGCCGCCGGCGTTGACGCAGTAGTCGGGCGCGTAGAGGATGCCGCGCTCCATCAGGGCCTTCTCGACGCCGGGGTGCGCGAGCTGGTTGTTGGCGGCACCGCAGATGATCCGGGCGGAGAGGGTCTCGACCACCTCGTCGGTGATCGCGCCGCCCAGGGCGCAGGGGGCGTAGACGTCGAGCGCCGAGGCGACCAGCGCATCCGTGGACTCGACGACCCGCACCGACGCGAAGTCGGCGCGCACCTGCTCCAGGGCGGACGCGGAGACGTCGGTGACGACCACCTGGGCACCGTCCTCGACGAGGTGCCGGACGAGGTGGCGGCCGACCTTGCCGACGCCGGCGACGCCGACCACCCGGCCGGCCAGGGACGGCCCGCCCCAGGCGACGGTCGCGGCGGCGCGCATCCCCTGGAAGACGCCGTACGCCGTGAGCACCGAGCTGTCACCGGCCCCGCCATGGGCGACGGTGCGCCCGGTGACGAAGGAGCACTCGCGCCCGATGTCGTCCATGTCGACCGAGTAGGTGCCGACGTCGCACGCGGTGTAGTAGCGCCCACCGAGCGACTGGACGTGGCGACCGTAGGCGCGCAGCAGCGCCTCCGACTTCACGGTGGCCGGGTCGCCGATGATGACCGCCTTGCCGCCGCCGAGGTCGAGCCCGGCGAGCGCGGCCTTGTAGGACATCCCGCGGGAGAGGTTGAGGACGTCTCGCACCGCGTCGGCGGTGGAGGCGTAGGGGTGGAAGCGGGTGCCGCCGAGGGCGGGACCGAGGGCGGTCGAGTGGATCGCGACCACGGCCTTGAGGCCGGTGGCGGGATCGTTGGCGAAGACGACCTGCTCGTGCTCGGAGCCCAGGTCGAAGACGTCGGCCGGTGCGGTGGACATGGATGGTCCTGCTTTCTGTGGTCGGCCACGGGGTGGTGTGGCAGCGGTGGACCCGACAGGGGTGGCGTCGTGTCCCACCTCACACGTTAGTCCGACGGGACCGACCGGGCGAAGACGACGTCCCCGTGCGTCCCGTAGCCGGGCAGCGGACCGCCGTACGTCGTGTCGTCGAAGCCCACGAGCAGCCACCCGTCGCCGTCGGGGACGAGCGTCGGCCACGGGATGTTCGAGGGGTACGGCGCCGCCAGGGCGCCGGTCTCGCGCAGGTCGAGGTCGAGCACGGGGTAGCGCCGGGCCACGCCGTCGCTGGCCAGCACCATCGGGTCCCCGCCGATCCGCACGAGCGTGGTGCCCTCGGTCTGGGTGCCGTCCCCCGCGGCGCGCAGGGTGAGGGCGTCGAGGTCCGGACCGGTCGCCAGCGCGGGGTGGAAGCGGAAGTAGCGCGTGGCGCTGACGAACCCGACCAGCCAGCCGGAGGACGTCCGCGCCAGGTGCGGGTCCCAGACGCCCACGGATCTCAAGCCGCCGGTGGGCAGCCGCAGTGCCGTGGTGTCGAGCAGGTGCACCCCGCTGAGCAGGTCCGCGGTGGTGCTGGCCAGGGTCACCGACACCGGACGCTCGGTGCGGTGGAAGTCGCCCCAGGTGCTGGTCGCGACCAGCCACCGGTCACCGTCGCGCAGCACGTGGGTGGCGTGGTCGCCGTACCTGCCCGGCCGGTCCGGTCGCCGGAAGTACAGGTCGGAGAGGTGGGTCAGCTCGAGACGACCCGGGTCGAGCTCCCACAGCGAGGTGTGGGCGGTGTCGAAGAAGCCCGGTCCGGCACTGGTGGCCGAGAGCACGACCCGGCCGTCCGGCGCCCCGTCGACCAGTCGGAGGTCGCGCAGGCCGAGCTGGCCGAACCGCCCGGCCACCGCCCCGTCGGCCGACAGCCCGGCCAGCCAGTCGCCGGACCGGGTGTCGACCCTCCCGAGCAGGTCGACCTTGCCGCGGGCCACCCACGCTCCCGACCCGCGGGTGAGCACCGTCAGGTGCGTCCCGGTGAGGGTCAGGCCGACCTCGACCACCGGAGCGTCGGGGCGAGCGAGGCGTCGCGACCGGAGCCGCGTGGTGCGGCCGGCGCGGCTCACCTCGAGCCAGACCGCCGCCCCGTCGTAGCGCGCCACCAGGTGGTCGGGGCCCGAGCGGAGGGCGACGGTGCCGGGTCCGGTGACGGCGGCGTACGGCGCGAGCACCTCGTCGAGCGTCGAGCCGGGCACCACCAGGTCGACCGGCCGGTGGCGTCCCGCGGGGGCGAAGCGGGGCAACCCGGGAGCGGGCTCGGGGGAGGCGCTCACCGGCGCTGGGCCGTCGCGCTCTCGAGCTCGGCGACCGCGGCCTCGACCTCGCGGCGCAGTGTCGTCAGCAGCGGCGCCGCGCCCTGCGTCGTGCCGGCGATGCCGAGCGACTCCAGGGCCTCCGCCGACCGGGCCACGCGGGGGAGGCCGAGGTTGAGCGCGCTGCCCTTGACCTGGTGGGCGGAGGTGAGCAGGGCGTTCGCGCTGCCACTGTCGACGGCGTCGCGGATCGCGAGCAGCTGGTCGTCGATCCGGCCCATGAACGAGGTCGCGGTGCGCTGGAAGAAGCTGACGCCGTCCTTGCGGAGCCCGTCGAGCATCGCGATCCGCTCCTGGTCGAGCACCTCGCTCCCGGGGACCGGCGCGATCTCGGGTGCGTCCTCGGCGCCCGGCTCGGTCGCCGGGCCGGCCTCGGTCCGGGGACCTGCCGGGGACCCGCCGCGATCCCCGGCCGGCGGTCGCGGCTCCGGCTGGGTCCACTCACGCAGCGTCCGCTCGAGCTCGCGGGCGTCGATCGGCTTGGTCAGGTAGTCGTCCATCCCCGCGGCCAGGCAACGCTCCCGCTCGCCCTCGAGCGCGGATGCGGTCATCGCGATGATCGGCACCCGGCGGCCCACGGGCTCGTGGGCGCGCACCTCACGGGTCGCGTCGAACCCGTCGAGCAGCGGCATCCGGCAGTCCATCAGGACCACGGCGTAGTCGTGCGGACGGGTCAGCCGCTCGACGGCGGCCGCACCGTCGTCGGCGACGTCGACGGTGCAGCCGAGGTGCTCCAGGAGCCCGGTCGCCACCAGCTGGTTGACGGGGTTGTCCTCCACCACGAGCACGCGGACGTCGAGGCCGGTGGGCGCGGGGACCGGTGTCGGGCCGGCGGCCGGTCCGGGCGTGCCGGCGTTCAGCGCCGAGCGCAGCGCCCCGCGCAGCTCGGCGGGTCGCACCGGCTTGGCGAGCGAGACGTGGATGTCGGCGTCCTCGACCTCGGCCCGGGTCACCGACTCGTCGGAGGTGAGCAGCACCAGCGCCACGTGGTCGAGAGCGGGGTCCTGCCGGATCTGCTCGGCCAGCTCGAGCCCGTTGGTCCCGGGCATCACCAGGTCGAGCACCGCCACCTCGAACGGCTGGCCGGAACGGGCGGCCTCACGCAAGGTCGCCAGCCCCTCGGCTGCCGACGCGACGGCGACCGGACGCATCTCCCAGGACTCCAGCTGCTCGCCGAGGATGATCCGGTTGGTGCTGTTGTCGTCGACCACCAGCACCCGCCGACCCCGCAGCTCCCGGCTCCCGACCGGCGCGGGGACGGCGCGCTCGTCGGCGGTCTGAAGCCGCGCGGTGAACGAGAACGTGCTGCCCCGGCCGGCCTCGCTGGCCACCCAGATCTCACCGTCGAGGGCCTCCACGAGCTGGCGGGAGATCGCCAGGCCGAGCCCCGTCCCACCGTGCCGGCGGGTCGTGGACGGGTCGCCCTGGGTGAAGGCCGTGAACAGCCGCTGCTGCTCCTCGGGGGCGATCCCGCTGCCGGTGTCGGTGACGTCGACGCGCAGGACGACGGACCCTTCCGCGATGGTCTCGACGCGGGCCGCGATCTCGACCTCGCCGGTGTCGGTGAACTTCACCGCGTTGGACCCCAGGTTGGTGACGATCTGCCCGAACCGGAACGGGTCGCCGCGCACCTGCCGGGGCACGTCTGACGCGCAGGTCGCCACCAGCTCGATGCCCTTCTCGCTCGCCGGCCCCCTCAGCACCGAGACCACCTGGTCGAAGACCGCACGGACGTCGAAGTCGGCGGCCTCCAGCTCCAGCTTGCCGGCCTCGATCTTGGACAGGTCGAGGATGTCGTTGATGATCCCGAGCAGGGTGAGTCCCGCGCCCTGGAGGTTCTCGGCCAGCGTGCGCTGGCGTTCGTCGAGCTGGGTGCGCAGCAGCAGGTCGGTGAGGCCGATCACCCCGTTCATCGGGGTGCGGATCTCGTGGCTCATCGTCGCCACGAACTCCGACTTCAGCCGCGAGGCCTCCATCGCCTCGTCCCGCGCCGCGGCGAGCGCGGCGGCGCTGCGATCCCGCTCGGCGACGACGCCGAGCTGGTGCGCGATCTGGGTCAGGAG
>JBAWHI010000157.1:0-5923 GCA_049593675.1 Nocardioides sp. | reverse complement strand
ACCTCGGGGTCGTCGATGCCCGCCACGACGTGGGCGTTGGTCATCAGTCGGTCGGGGGCGAACACGAAGCCCGAACCCTCCACACCGCGACCGCACTCGTTGGTGCCGCGGATCTTGAGCACGCTCTCCTCGGCGCGCGCGACGTCGGGATCCTTGAGCAACCGCTTGGGCCCCGGTCCGACCTCGACGATCCGCTCGGGCGCGAACGGCTCGAGGTAGCGCGGGAAGAAGCTGGCCCCGACGACGTCGTTGAAGGCCTGCAGGGCGTTGCCGGCCGAGGACGGAAGCACCTCGTCGACCTCGGCGAGCACCGTGGATCCGCGCACCAGCGGGGTGACCCCGCCGATCCGCGAGCCCGAGATCGCGACGCCGAGCGCCCAGGCGACGATCAGCACGGCGAGGGCACTCAGCATCGCGCCGCCGACAGCGTCGAGCGCCCTGATCGGCTGCCACGTGATCCGATCTCGGATCCGGGTGCCGGCGAACTGGAAGGTGGCCTGGCCGAGCGAGGCAGCCAGGATGACGATGAACAGGGCACCGAGCGACACCATGAGCGACGGGTTGGCGTCGCCGAGCGCGACCGGCGCCAGCCACACACCGAGCAGGCCGCCGAGCAGCAGCCCCCCGGTCGCGAAGGCGCCGGTGATGAACCCCTGCCAGTAGCCCGAGAGCGCGTAGGCCACGACGAGAACGACGAGCAGCCAGTCGAGCAGGTTCACTCGTCCTCCTCGCCTGGGTCGTCCTCGATGTCCAGCAGCCGCGACCGCCGGCCATCAGCCTGCAGCATGTAGTCGGGCAGATCGCGCACCCGGGTCTGGTCCCACGGGCGCGTCCAGCCGAGGTAGTCGAGGAGTCGCGCGATGATCCCGCCGGTGAACCCCCACAAGATCACGTCCTTGTCGGGACCGATCAAGAAGCCCGGGCTGCGGTAGTCGAGCCGCGGGTGCCGGACGGTGACGCGGTGCTCGGGGTCGAGCAGCTCCGCGATGGGGGCGTGGTGGATGGCGTGCACCTCGGCCGGGCTCACGATGCTCACCGCGGCCGGCTCGCGACGCCAGCCGAGGATCGGGGTGACCGCGAAGTTGCTCGGCGGCAGCCAGAGCTCCGGAAGCCGGCCGAACACCTCGACCGCGTCGGGTTCGAGTCCGATCTCCTCCTGCGCCTCGCGCAGGGCGGCCTGCACCACGGTCTCCCCCGGGTCGACCGCGCCACCGGGGAAGGACACCTGGCCGGGATGGGACCGCATGTCGTGAGCGCGCTCGGTGAGCAGCAGCTCGCCCCCGTCGGGCCCGTCGCCGAAGAGCATCAGGACCGCACCCCGTCGGGGGTCGCCCCCGGGCGGCGGCGTGAACCGGGTCAGGTCGTCGGCCGAGATGGCCTCCGCCCCCGCCCGGACCGGCTCCAACCAGTCAGGGATCACAGGTCGGTCCCGAGGTGCTCGTTGGCCAGCTCGACGAGCTCCTCGGCGGAGTCGACGCCGCCGGGCACGGCGGTCACCTCGCCGTCGGCGTCGAGGAACACGAGGTACGGCAGCCCGCGGATCACCGGCAGCGGGTCTCGGGCGTTGAGGTCGCCGCCGGGGTCGGCCAGGAGCGGGTAGGAGACACCGGTCTTGCGGGCCAGCTCGAGAGCGTCGGCGGGCTGGAGGTCCTGGTAGTCGATGCCGATGACACCGACCTGCTCGCCGTACCCCTCGTAGAACTCCTGCAACGCGGGCATCTCCTTGCGGCACGGTCCGCAGAACGACGCCCAGAGGTTGATCACCATCGGCCCCTCGAGGCCGGCGAGGTCGACGTCGGGACCGCCGCCGAGGCAGGGCAGGGTCAGGTCGGGCAACGCGCCGTCGGCGCCCTCGCCCGGCACGCAGTCCTCGACCGCCGTCCGGCCCTTGAGCTCGCGCAGCTGCGGGGTGTCGACGTCGACCTGGGCCGCGCTGGGCGCCGCCGGGTCGTCGGCGCAGCCGGAGAGCAGCAACGCCGCGGCCAGCGCGGCGAGGAGCAGACGTCTCATGCGCGACCCTCGGTCTTCACCAGCTTCGCCGCAGCGGCCGCGTCGGTCGGGCCCTCGCCGTACGAGGGGCACCACCGCGCGATCGGGCACGCTCCGCAGGCGGGGTTGCGCGCGTGGCACCGGCGCCGGCCGTGCCAGATCAGGTGGTGGCTCAGCATCGTCCAGTCCCGCCGGGGGAACAGCTCGCCGATCGCGTGCTCGACCTTGACCGGGTCGGTCTCCTCGGTCCAGCCGAAGCGGCGCACCAGGCGCCCGAAGTGGGTGTCGACGGTGATCCCCGGGACGTCGAAGGCGTTGCCGAGCACGACGTTGGCCGTCTTGCGCCCGACCCCGGGCAGCTTGACCAGGTCCTCGAGCCGCGGCGGCACCAGCCCACCGTGCTCCTCGACCAGGGCGGCGCTGAGCTTGAGCAGCGACTCGGTCTTGGCGCGGAAGAAGCCGAGCGGACCGATGATGCCCTCGAGGGTGGCCCGATCCGCCGCGGCCATCGCCCGGGCGTCCGGGTAGGCGGCGAACAGGGTCGGCCGGACGGCGTTGACCCGCTTGTCGGTGGTCTGTGCCGAGAGCACCGTCACGACCAGCAGCTGGAAGGGGTCGTCGAAGTCCAGCTCGCACCGGGCGTCGGGGTAGGTCTCGGCCAGCGCCCGGTCGATCTTCCGGGCTCGACGGACCAGTCCGGTGCGGGTCTCGGAGGCGGCGGAGGCGGGCACGGGCTCCAGCGTACGGCGGTGCACGGACACCGCCGATTCGGTGTCGGATGGCGACCCGCCCGGGTCGCTGGTGCCTGTGAGGTTTGCCACTGGATAGGATTCCGTGCGTACCCGTGTGCTGCGGGTCAACTCGCAAGGAGGATTCGTGGACAACGACGTACTGCGTCAGGCCCCGCTGTTCAGCGCGCTCGACGACGAGGCCGCGACCGCGCTGCGCGCCTCGATGGCGGAGAGCCGACTTCGCCGCGGCGACGTCCTCTTCCACGAGGGCGACTCCGGCGACAAGCTCTACATCGTGCTCGACGGCAAGGTGAAGCTCGGCCGTACCTCCTCCGACGGGCGGGAGAACCTGCTCGCGATCCTCGGGCCCGGTCAGATGTTCGGTGAGCTGTCGCTCTTCGACCCCGGCCCGCGATCCGCGACCGTCACGGCCGTGACCGACGCATCGTTCGCGTCGCTGTCGCACGAGGACCTGCTGCGCTGGCTCGAAGGCCGCCCGGTCGTCGCCCGCGGCCTGCTCACCCAGCTCGCCGGACGGCTCCGCAAGGCCAACGACGTGGTCGCCGACCTGGTGTTCTCCGACGTCCCCGGTCGGGTCGCCAAGGCCCTCCTCGACCTCGCCGATCGCTTCGGCCGCACCGCCGACGACGGCGTGCACGTCCACCACGACCTCACCCAGGAGGAGCTCGCCCAGCTGGTCGGCGCCTCCCGCGAGACCGTCAACAAGGCCCTCGCCGACTTCGCCTCCCGCGGCTGGCTGCGCCTCGAGCCCCGCTCGGTCGTGATCATGGACGTTGAGCGGCTGGCCCGACGCGCCCGGTAGGTCCCGGTGCCGGGGATGAATCCCCGGTCGACCGGGGATCCCTGACGTTGTCAGCCGTTGCAACCCCTGACAACGTCAGGCAACCCCTGACGACCTCGCGCTGATAGACCGAGCGGGCCCTCGTCGTACGACGCGTGCGCGGGTACGCGGCGTGCGAGCTGTCAGCGCTCGGCGAGGTAGCGCAGCTGGGCGCGCACCGACAGCTCGGCGGCATCCCACAACGACTCGTCGACATCGGCATAGACGACCTCGACGACCTGGCGCGGGAGCGCCTCTTCCTCGGCGAGCTCCGGGGAGACCGGCACCGCCAGCTCCGCCAGGGCTGCGGTCACCTGGGCGAGCCGCTCGCGCCGGTGCGCGAGGTAGAAGTCCAGGACGCCGAGAGCGTCGTCGAGGACCGGACCGTGCGCCGGCCAGAGGGTCTGAACCTCGCCGGCGAGCACCAGCTCCCGCATCCGGGAGATCGAGTCGAAGTATGCGCCGAGCTGTCCGTCGGGATGCGCGACGACCGTCGTGCCGCGGCCCAGCACCATGTCCCCAGTCAGGAGGGCACCGTCACCGGGCAGGACCAGCGAGATCGAGTCCGCGGTGTGGCCGGGCGTGGTGACGACCTGCAGCGCGAGCCCGTCCACCATGAGGTCCTCGCCGTCGACCAACGGGTCCGCGTCGACGCACAGCGCCGGGTCGAGCGCCCGCACCGCACAGCCCTTGCGTCGGGCGAACTCGGCCGCGACCTCCGCGTGGTCGAAGTGGTGGTGGGTCAGCAGCACCAGCGCGACGTCGCCCAGCTCGGCGGTCAGCCGCTCCAGGTGACCGTCCTCGATCGGCCCGGGGTCCACGACGACGGCCGCGGAGGCGCCCGGCTCCTGCAGCACCCAGGTGTTGGTGCCGTCCAGCGTCATGATCCCCGGGTTCGGCGCCAGCAGGCACTGCCCGCGCGACCCGAAGGACCCGCCCGACCAGGTCATCCGCGACGCCGGGCGGCGACGAGGGGCCGGAGCCGGTCGGGCATCGACAACGTCCATCCGTCGCCGAGCGGCTCGACCGCCGGCGTGAACATCTCGACCGACCGCGACGCGGCCACCGCCAGCACCTCGTCCGGTGAGGCGTGCTCGCCGACCTCCATCGAGGTGAGGTACGTCGGGGGCATCAGGGCGAGATCTCCCACGTCGGCCCGGTCGGCCGCGATCCGGGCGGGCAGCCACGTCACCGACGACGACTCGGTCGACACATCACGGGTCACCTGCCCCTCGGGCAGCGCGGCCACGAAGAACCAGGTGCGGTAGCGCTTCGGCTCGAAGATCGGGGTCAGCCACGCGTCCCACACGCCGAGCAGGTCGGTGCGCAGCACCAGGCCCCGGCGGTTGAGGAAGTCGGTCATGGACAGCTCGCGCGACTCGAGCGCGACCCGGTCGGCCTCCCAGTCGACAGCGGTCGTGTCGGCGACCACCGAGGTCGCCGACGTGCCGGCCAGCAGGACCCCGGACTCCTCGAAGGTCTCGCGCACGGCGGCACACACCAGCGCCCGCGCGGTCTCCTCGTCGCAGCCCAGCCGCGTCGCCCAGTCCGCGGGCGACGGACCGGTCCACCCGACCGAGGTGTCGAAGTCGCGCGGGTCGACGCCGCCCCCCGGGAAGACGCACATGCCCCCGGCGAAGTCCATCGAGACCTGACGGCGCATGTAGTAGACCTCGGGCCCGTCGACCGAGGGACGCATCAAGATCACGGTCGCGGCGTTGCGCGGCTCGACCGGGCTGCGCCGGCCGTCCTCGAACTCGCGCGCGACATCGACGAGCCGGTCCGGGAGCGGGACCGGCGGGAGCGGGATCCTCACCGGGTGGACCTCACGGCCTCGTCACGAGGTCACCCGGACGGTGATCTCCACCTCGACCGGGGCATCCAGGGGCAGCACGGGGACGCCGACCGCCGAGCGGGCGTGCACGCCGGCGTCGCCGAACGCCTGCCCGAGCAGCTCCGAGGCGCCGTTCGCGACCTGGGGCTGACCGGTGAAGTCGGGGGTCGAGGCCACGAAGGCGACCACCTTGACCACCTGGGCCACCCGGTCCAGGTCGCCCACCTGCGACTTCACGGCGGCGATCGCGTTGAGCGCGCACTGCTCGGCGCAGGCGACCGCTTCCTCGGGGGTGACCTCGCCGCCGACCTTGCCGGTGACCATGAGCTCACCGTCCCTCATCGGCAGCTGCCCCGAGGTGTAGACCAGGTCGCCGGAGACGACCGCCGGGACATAGACCGCTACCGGCTTGGCCACCTCGGGGACGGTGCGGCCGTGCTCGGCCAGTCGGTCCTCGACCGCGCTCATCGCCGGCTCACCCCTCGATCGGCCGCTTGAAGTAGCCGACCAGGTTCTCCGGGTTCATGC
>JBAWHI010000156.1:0-1941 GCA_049593675.1 Nocardioides sp. | reverse complement strand
GACCCAGTCCGACGCCACGTCGTCGACGATCGGCCAGGAGAAGTCGGAGAACCCGGTGCTGACCCAGGACGAGGAGACCTACGTCCGCGAGCTGCTCGACGGGCTCGGCGCCTGGCCGGCGTACTACACGCACATGGCCCCGGCCAACGCCAAGGGCCCGTCCGCGGCCGATCTCTCCCCCGTCGAGGCGGCCGACGCCGACCAGCTCCGCCGGCGGATCGACGCCGGCGAGTGGGTGGTCGACCTGCGCACGCGCACCGCCTTCGCGGCCGGGCACGCCCCGGGGACCGTCAACTTCGGTCTCGACGGCGCGTTCTCCACCTACCTGGGGTGGCTCATCGAGTGGGGCACCCCGGTGACGCTGCTCGGCGAGACCGCCGAGGACGTCGCCGACGCCCAGCGCGAGCTGGCGCGGATCGGCATCGACCGACCCGCCGCCCAGGCGACGGGGGGACCGGAGCAGTGGTCGACCGGTGAGCTCCGGAGCTTCCCGACCGGGACGTTCGCCGATCTCGCCCAGGTCCGGCACCACCGTGAGGTCGTCGTCCTCGACGTCCGACGCGCCGACGAGCACGAGAAGGCGGCCATCACGGACGCGGTGAACATCCCGATCCACGAGCTCCCGCGGCGGGTCGGGGAGGTCCCCGCCGGAGAGGTCTGGGTGCACTGTGCGAGCGGCTACCGCGCCTCGATCGCTGCCTCGTTCCTCTCGGCAGCCGGTCGCACCCTCACCTCGATCGACGACTCCTTCGAGAACGCCGAGCAGGTCGGTCTCCACCTGGTGGGGCCCGAGTCCTGAGCATGACCGTCGTCCTCGCCGTCGCCGCCGGCGTGCTCATCGGCCTGTCGCTCGGCGCCCTCGGGGGCGGCGGGTCGATCCTGGCCGTCCCGGCGCTGGTCTATCTCCTGGGCCAGTCACCGGCGCAGGCCACCACCGGGTCGCTGGTCGTGGTCGGCGTGACCGCGCTGGCCGGCGCGATCGCCGCCCAGCGCGCGGGCAACGTGCTCCTCGGGCAGGGCATCGTCTTCGGCGTCGTCGCCATCGGTGGCGCTGCCGCCGGGGCCTGGGCATCGTCGGCGGTCAGCGAGGACGTGCTGCTGGCGGCGTTCGCGGTGCTGATGCTCCTCGTCGGCGGCCTGATGGCCTGGCGACAGCTCCACCACGAGGACACCGACGACGAGCAGGACGCCCGGCCCAGACCCCGTCTGGACGACCCGATCATCACCTTCAGCCCGACCTTCCACTGCGCGTGCCCTCGGGCGCTCAAGGTGCTCGTGACGGCGACCGTCGTCGGCCTGCTGACCGGATTCCTCGGCGTCGGCGGCGGATTCCTGGTGGTGCCCGCACTGGTCCTGGCCCTCGGGATGCCGATGACCTACGCCGTCGGCACATCGCTGGTGGTCATCGCGATCACGGCCGGCGCGGCCCTGACCGTGCGCGCCGGCAGCGGGGCCAGCCCCGACTGGGGGCTCGTGCTGCTCCTGACAGTGGTGTCCTCGCTCGCCGCGCTGCTCGGTGCCCGACTGGCGGACCGCACCGACACCGACCGACTCCAGGGGGCGTTCACGCTCCTCGTGCTCGGCGTCGCGGTCTACACCGCGATCCGGGCGATCCCGGCGTTGTTCTGAGCCGACCGCAGCATCCCCGTCACCCAGTCCACCCACTCCCCTCGTTCCCCCGATCCACAGAACGGACGTCATGAGCTCCACCTCGACACCCACCCACCGTGAGACCCCGCCGGAGCAGCGTCACGACCCCGTCAGCGCCGGACCGCTGGGCCGACTCGGCCTGTGGGTCACCTCCCACGGCAAGCTCGTCGCGATCGTGTGGGCCCTGCTCATCGTGGGCCTCGGCCTCTTCGCTCCGCAGGTGGAGAAGAACCTCTCCGGTGCCGGCTGGCAGGCGAACGGGTCGGAGTCGGTCGCCGCCCGCGAGCTCGC
>JBAWHI010000155.1:0-4054 GCA_049593675.1 Nocardioides sp. | reverse complement strand
CGCGATGTTCCCGCCGGCCACCGAGGAGATGGTGGCCGCCGGCTACCGCGACTTCGCCGACCGGTGGAACCCGATCCTGGACGTCTTCGACGAGTGCGGCGTCCGGTTCGCCCACGAGGTGCACCCCAGCGAGATCGCCTACGACTACTGGACGACGAAGGCGACGATGGAGGCCATCGGGCACCGCGAGGCGTTCGGCCTCAACTGGGACCCGTCGCACTTCGTGTGGCAGGACCTCGACCCCGTCGGGTTCATCTGGGACTTCCAGGACCGGATCTACCACGTCGACTGCAAGGACGCGAAGCGCCAGACCGGCAACGGCCGCAACGGCC
Source organism: Nocardioides sp. (assembly GCA_049593675.1). Lineage (GTDB taxonomy): Bacteria > Actinomycetota > Actinomycetes > Propionibacteriales > Nocardioidaceae > Nocardioides. The sequence goes on along the minus strand of JBAWHI010000155.1, from coordinate 3,722 downwards.
GGCTCGGGTCGCACCTGCCGTGGGCAGACCCGCGTCGCGGCTGGGACTTCGTGTCCACCGGCCACGGCGACGTCCCGTGGGAGCAGTGCTTCCGGATGCTCAACACGATCGGCTACGACGGGCCGATCTCGGTCGAGTGGGAGGACGCCGGCATGGACCGCCTCATCGGGGCCCCCGAGGCGCTCGAGTTCGTCCGCCGGCTCGCCTTCGACGCGCCCGACGCGGCCTTCGACGCGGCGTTCTCGACCAAGGATTGATCGCACCACCAGCTCGCACATGCACCATCTCGGGAAAGGAACAACGACATGTGTTTCGGATTCAACGGTGAGCGCGCGCTGCGCGACTCGCTGGAGACGAAGGGCGCCAGCCGCCGGACCCTCCTGTCAGGGGCCGCGGCTGGCGCCGCTGGAGTCGCCGCCCTCGGGGCCGCGCTCCCCGCGGCGGCTCACGGAGGTCGCGGGGGAGGACGGGGCCACGGAGGCGGCCGGAAGCGATCGGTGCCGCACGACCGGATCTCGATCCAGATGTACTCGCTGCGCTCGATCACCAACACCGACACGGTCCCGGACGTCCTGCACCGGCTCGCGCAGTACGGCTACGAGAAGGTCGAGCTCGCCGGCTACTACGGACTCACGGCCCGACAGCTGCGCGAGGAGCTCGACGCCGTCGGCATCCGCGCCTCGTCGTGCCACGAGGGCCTGAGTGGGGGCGACACCGCGGCGATCCGGACCAAGCTGGAGAACGCGGCCACCCTGGATCAGCGCTACGTCGTGGTCCCGTACCTGAACTCCGACTCGCTCGCCTACTGGCAGGACGCCGCCGACCAGATGAACGCCGAGGCGGCGCTCGCGAAGCGCTACGGGCTGCGCTACGGCTACCACAACCACGCGCACGAGTTCACGATCGACCTGGGCAACGGCGTGACCCCGTGGGAGGTGCTCACCGAGCGCCTCGACCCGCGGCTGGTCCACCTGGAGGTGGACCTCTACTGGGCCTACACCGGTGGCGTGAACACGGGCGCCGCGGATCCGCTGCGGTTCGCGCTCGACGTGATCGGCGCGGCGCCGCAGCGGGTCCGGCAGTTCCACGTCAAGGACCGCGCGGGGGAGGGCAACCCGGACAGTCCGGCAGGCGACATGTGCGACCTGGGCACCGGGGTCATCGACTTCGCGCCGATCTTCCGCAGCCACGAGGTGGAGGAGTACATCGTCGAGAACGACACCCCCGACGTCACCCCGCTCACCACGGCCGCCGTCGGACACCTCTACCTCGACCACCTGGAGTTCTAGGGGTACGACGCATCCCCGGTGGCTCTGCTGGTCGAGCTTGTCGAGACCCCCGCCACCTGCGGTGGTCGAGCTTGTCGAGACCCCGGTGGTCTCTGGTGGTCGAGCCTGTCGAGACCCCGGTGGTCCTGGTGGTCGAGCCTGTCGAGACCCCCGCAGCCCGGAGACCCGGCCCGCGGGGGCCTCGGCCGTGCTCGACGGACCGCGACCACGGCTGGGGACAGCGACCGCGAGCCGCCGGCCCGCGAGGCTAGGGTTCTCGGGTGCCTGAGATCCCCACCGTGACCGACCTGCTCGCGACCGCCGTGGCAGCGCTCGGAGGGCAGGAGCGGACCGGTCAGGTCCAGATGGCCGAGGCGGTCACCGAGGCGATGGAGGGCGAGCAGCATCTGCTCGTCCAGGCCGGGACCGGCACCGGCAAGTCCCTGGCCTACCTCGTGCCGGCGCTGCGCCATCGCGACCGGGTGGTGGTCGCGACCGCGACCCTCGCGCTGCAGCACCAGCTCGTCGAGCGCGACCTCCCGCGGCTGGTCGAGGCGGTCCAGGGGACCGGCGTCGACACGTCGTACGCCGTGCTCAAGGGCCGCTCCAACTACGCCTGCCTGCACCGGATCCGTGAGGGCGTGCCCGACGACCAGGGCGCGCTGGTCGACCTGCCGGAGGGCTCGCTGGGCAAGAAGGTGCTCGAGCTGCGCGGCTGGGCGGAGGCGGCGGCCGAGGCCGGGGAGAGCGGCGAGCGCGACCAGGCGCCGCGGCACACCGACAAGGAGTGGCGTCAGGTCAGCGTCAACCACCGCGACTGCCTCGGCGCGGCCAAGTGCCCCTTCGGCCAGGAGTGCTTCGCCGAGCGCGCCAAGGAGAAGGCGCAGAGCTCGCACCTGGTGGTCACCAACCACTCACTGCTCGCGATCGATGCGATCGAGGGCGTGCCGATGATCCCGGACTACGACGTCGTGGTGATCGACGAGGCCCACGAGCTCACCACCCGGGTGACCCAGGCGGCCACCGACGAGCTGTGGGCGGCCGAGGTCGAGCGCGCTGCACGCCGCAGCCAGCGGCACGTGGACGGCAGCGCCGCCGACGATCTCGCCGATGCCGCCGACGTGCTCCGGGCGGCGATGGCGGAGGGGCGACCGGGCCGGTTCGACCGGATCCCCGACGACCTCGGCGATGCGCTGGTGCTGGTCCGCGATGCGGCCCGCGCGTGCGTCTCGGCCTACCCCAAGGCCACCGAGGACGCAGATGCCGGGCTCCAGCAGGCCAAGGGCGGCGTCCAGGAGGTCTTCGCGACGGCCGAACGGATGGCCGCCGACCTCGACTCGGACGTGCTGTGGCTGACCGAGGGCACCGACCGGCTTCCACCGCGCCTGTGCGTCGCGCCGCTGCAGGTGTGGGGTCCGATGCGCGACAAGCTGCTGTCGGACAAGACGGTCGTGTTCACCTCGGCGACCCTGATGCTCGGCGGCGACTTCGCGACGGTCGCGACCAGCGTGGGTCTCAAGCCCACGGAGCGGGTCGTCGACGGTGCGGATCCCGTGTCGGCGGACGGCGCGATGCCGTGGCGCGGCCTCGACGTGGGGAGCCCGTTCGACTACGGGCGCCAGGCGATCCTCTATGTCGCGCGACACCTGCCTCCGCCGGGGCGCGACGGCATGAGCTCTGCGATGCTCGACGAGATCGTGGAGCTGGTCGACGCCGCGAACGGCCGCACCCTCGGGCTGTTCTCGAGCCGCCGGGCCTCCGAGGCGGCCGCTGAGGTGGTGCGCGAGCGACTGCCGCACCTGACGACGCTCGCCCAGGGCGACGCCCAGCTGCCGGAGCTCGCAGCGCAGTTCGTCGGCGATCCGCACACCTGCCTGTTCGGCACCCTCAGCCTCTGGCAGGGCCTCGACGTCCCTGGCGACACCTGCCAGCTGGTGCTCATCGACCGGATCCCGTTCCCGCGACCGGACGACCCGCTGCTCAGCGCTCGCCAGAAGGCCGCCGACGAGGCGGGCGGTAACGGGTTCATGCAGGTCGCGGCCACGCATGCTGCGCTGCTGCTCGCTCAGGGATCTGGTCGACTGATCCGCACCCACACCGACCGTGGCGTGGTCGCGGTCCTCGACCCGAGGCTCGCCACCGCCCGCTACGGCGGGTTCCTCAAGGCGAGCCTCCCGCCGATGTGGACCACCACCGACCCTGCGGTGGCCCGACAGGCGCTCCAGCGCCTGTCCGCGATCACGACACCGCGCGAGCCTTGAACCGCAGCTGGCGCCCGTCGTCGCGGGAGTTGCCCTGGCACGACCAGGGTCCGCCCTTCCAGCAGCGGTAGCGGGCGCCTCCGTTGGTGAGCGTGACCTCGACGTACTTCACCTTCGACGAGCCGAAGGGGACCCGGCGGGTGCCGTTGCCGTCGTCGTCCAGCCGGGTCTTGACCCTCGTGGGCGCGCCCGA
>JBAWHI010000154.1:0-3685 GCA_049593675.1 Nocardioides sp. | reverse complement strand
CGCAGCAGCCGACCTACCAGCCGCCCGCGGCCCCCGTCCAGCCGCCCGCTGCAGCCGCGCCGGTGCCGGCGGCGCCGGTTCCAGCGGAGTCCGGGGCGCACGGAGCGCCGCTCAGCCAGGGTGGCTGGATCCGCTTCAACGGCCTCGCGCTCAACAACGAGACGCGTGTCGTGACGGTCAACGGCGCCTCGGTCGAGCTGACGCGCAGTGAGTTCGACCTGCTCGCGTCCCTGCTCAGCACCGGGCGCCGCGTGCGCAGCAAGGCCGACCTGGTGCTCACCATGCGCGGTCAGCAGTACGTCACGTCGTACTTCGTGAACGAGGCCGACAAGCGCTCCGTCGAGGTGCACATCGCCAACCTGCGCCGCAAGATCGGCGACGACGCCGGCACGCCGAAGTTCGTCGAGACGGTGCGCGGCGTCGGCTACCGGCTGGCCGAGGCCACCTGAGCACCTGACCCGGTCGCTGGTGCGCGCCGGCTCAGTTGGCGTTGACGGGGATCGACTCGGCCTCGGTCGGGGCGTCGTTGGGGAAGATCGAGATCGGGACCTTCTGCTTGACGGTCTCCTTGGTGTACCTGTCCGAGCCGGGCGCGCTCTGGACCCACACCTTGGCCGTGAAGAACAGGTCGATGCCGCGGGTGTCCTTCGACGTCGGCTTGATCCGCTGGTTGCGGAGCTCGAAGGCGCCCTTGGGCGAGGTGATGAGCATGCCGTACTTGGTCGAGAGCGGCTCGGGGTCGAAGGTGACCTTCTTGGCCTCGGCGTCGAGCTTGTAGGGGTGCTGGACCTTGCCGCCGTCGACGGTCACCGTCTTGGACGTGACCTTCATGTGCGAGAGGTACACCAGGCGCTTGGTCTTGAACGGGTCGCGGATCTCGCGGTCGAGGTCGTAGGCCTGGAAGGTGAACGAGAAGTACTTGCTGCCCTTCGGGTACCACTCGTTGGTCCGCGGCGTCGACTTCGTCGGGTACAGCGTGTAGACGAAGTCCAGGCCGTCCATCTCGATGTGGGACTGGAAGGTCCCGTCGCGGGTGAATTGCGAGGGGTAGGGCGTCTCGGTGGCGCTCGGCGAGGTGCTCGGCGCCGACTCGGGGTCGTTGGAGCTGGTCAGGTCGTCGATCGCCGAGCAGCCGCTCAGCAGCACCAGCGCGGCGAGGCTGGCGATCGCCGGGAGCAGACGCGCACGGGTGCGGGACATGGGATCTCCTGTGAGTCTGGGTCGGGTGGTGCGGATGGGGGTCACGCCTTGAAGCCGCGGTAGCGCTTCATCGCCTTGATCATCATCCAGGCGGTCTGCAGCACCGTGATCACGCCGAGGATCGGCCAGCACACGGCGAGGATGTCCGAGCGGACCTCGATCGGCAGCAGCAGCGTCCAGATGGCGGCGGCGACCACGAAGATCACGACGAACGCGAGGTAGGGGTAGAGCCAGGCGACACCCTTGCCGCGCTCGGCCTTGGCCTGCGCCGCCCAGTTGTCGGTCTGCTGCCTGCTGAAGAACTTCAGCCATGCGCGGACGAAGTGGCCCATCCGGATGACCATGTAGGTTTCGGCCGGGACGATGAGGAGCGCGAAGAGATAGTCGCGTCGGTTGGCGAACTCCATGGAGCGAGCCACCCGGAAGTTGAGCCAGACAGCGGCCAGCGGCGGGATCAGCCACCACGGGCTGAAGACGAAGGCGTTGATGCTGAGCGAGCCGGCCAGCAGCAGCACGAAGAGCACGCGGGTGGTGATGTTGATGACCATCGACATGTGCTCGAACCAGCGCAGGCGCAGGTTCGGGTGGAACGGCTGGCCCTTGGTGTCGCCGCGCTGGCCGGGCCACATCAGGTCGATCGCGCCGAAGTTCCACTTCACCTGCTGCGCGTCGAGCGAGCGCAACGTGTCCATGCCGCCCACGTGGGCGCGCGCCCGGGCACTGATCTTGGTCAGGTAGCCCGCGCTCTTGATCTGCAGCGAGAGCAAGGAGTCCTCGACCTCGCTGTCGTTGACCCAGGGCGTGCGCTGGTGGCTGTCACGCAACACGTCGCGCAGCGCCTGGGTCGAGAAGATCGAGAACTGGCCGCCGAGGACCGCCATGTTGCGGCCCTTGAGCAGGTTCTGCATGTTGAACGCGGAGAACTGGGCGCGCTGACCGGCGATGAGGAACTTCGCCATCGGACCGTCGAGCGCGGAGTCGTCGATCGAGTAGATCGCGGAGATGCCGCCGATCCGGTCGTCGCTGGCGATCTCGTCGACCAGGTTCTGGACCGCGTCCGGCTCGGGGGTCGTGTCACCGTCGACGCCGAGCAGGTAGTCCATGTGCTCGACGAGGGAGTAGCCGTAGTTCAGCGCCCCGACCTTCTTGTCGGGGTTCTTCCCGATGTCGTGGACGTAGACGATGGTGCTCTGCTCGCCGGTCGCGGTCATCCGCGTCTGCGGGCCCGCGTAGTGGCTCGCGATCTCGACGGAGTCGTCGGAGGTGTTGTTGACGATCAGGTGGATCACGTCGGGGAGCCGGGTCTGCTGGAGCAGTGCGTCGAGCACGCCGGCGATGGTCTCGGCCTCGTTGTAGGCCGGGATGATGCAGCCGACGGTGGGCCGATAGGTCGGTGCCTCCTCGAGCTCGTCGAGGAACTGGGTCTCGTAGTCCGCGAGCCCGGGGTCGGCCATCCGGACGTACTCGTTCTCGCCTGCGACCGCCCCCGGGATCGTGGGCGGGGCGGAGTAGGTCTGGTGCGGCGCCCCTTCGGGCGACTGGTTCGAGTCCACGCGTCGTCTCCTGCACTGTGCCGCTGTTCGGCACTACGTCCAGTCTCGGGAACCCCCCTTAAGGCGCTACGCGGGAAACCCGAAAGTTTGGCTCAAGAATAGTGGTCCAGACCTGTGCCGCCCTGTTTTGGCGGCATCAGCGTGGCAGCGCGCTGGAGCGCCATCCTCCTGCGCCGTGCGGGAGGGTACGTCGCACGCCGCGGTGCGGGGCGGCCCACGACGGGGCGGGGCGCTTCGGCGCCGGCGCGTCCCCCTGGAGCGAGGCGAGGACGGCGACGAGCGCCGCCACCTCCTCGGGGGTCGCGTCGCCGTCGACCACCCGGAGGAACGGTGGGTGGGGCTCGGCGTCGGGGACGCCGTCGGTGGGCTCGTCGCCTGCGGTGGGCGTCGACGTCTCCATGATCACCGTTGCCTTTCGTCTCGCCGCGGGAGCCGGGCCCTCACAGCGGGATGTTGCCGTGCTTCTTGGCGGGAAGGATCTCGCGCTTGCTGCGCAGCAGGCGGAGCGCGCGCACGACCTCGAGGCGGGTCTCGTGCGGCGCGATCACCGCGTCGACGTACCCGCGCTCAGCGGCGATGTAGGGGTTGGCGAGCGTGGTCTCGTACTCGTCGATCAGCTCGGCCCGCCGGGCCTCGACGTCGCCGCCCTCGTCCTCGACGGCCTTGAGCGTCTTGCGGTGCACGATGTTGGCCGCGCCCTGGGCGCCCATGACCGCGATCTGCGCGGTGGGCCAGGCGACGTTGATGTCCGCCCCGAGGTGCTTGGAGCCCATCACGTCGTAGGCGCCGCCGTAGGCCTTGCGGGTGATGACCGTGATCAGCGGGACGGTCGCCTCGGCGTAGGCGTAGATCAGCTTCGCCCCGCGGCGGATGATGCCCTGCCACTCCTGGTCCGTGCCGGGCAGGAAGCCGGGGACGTCGACGAAGGTGAG
>JBAWHI010000153.1:0-1749 GCA_049593675.1 Nocardioides sp. | reverse complement strand
CGGCGTGCCCGCTACCGGCTGGTCGGCGATCCCGCGCTCGCCGACCCGATGCGCGCTGCGCTGATCGCGCAGGGCCGGCCCCCTGGCGGCCGCGGATCGCGGGTGCTCGTGGTCGGGACCGACCTCGGCGCGATGATCGCGCACGCCTGGACGGCGCGCAGCCTGGCCGAGGGTGCCGTCGAGTGGCGGGAGTGGCTCACGCCTTTCACCCGCGGTCGCTCGGTGCCGCCGCGGGTCGACCTGGTCCGCATCGCTCGCGACTGGTCGGAGCGGGTCGGCACCGAGCGGGTGCACATCGTCCTCGACCCGGCGGCGGTCCCGCGGCTCGTCGGCGTACGCCGGCTCCCCGGCCCCCTGCCGCTCTCGGCCGACGCCACCGACCTCGGACGGCGGATCGGGCAGGTGCTCGGCCTGCTCGCCGTGCCGGGACGCAAGCGCGCGCTGCTGCGCGAGACCCTGGTGCCGTGGCTGGTCGAGTCGGGGGGCCCGGCGCTGGTGGTGCCCGAGGAGCATCGCGAGTGGCTGCACGCGCGGGCGGGGCACCTGCGCGACGAGCTGCTCCGGGCTGGATACGCTGTGCACGGCGATCCCGACAGCCTGCTGCCGGGGGAGCGCGTCGGCGCGCCGGAGCCGTCGGACGCCGGAGTCCTGGCGCTCGCGATGGCGCTGATGCTGGAGAAGCCTGTGCGGAGGGGAGCCTCGTGAGCAAGCGCGTCCTGCTGCACGTGGGGACCCCGAAGACCGGCACGTCGTACCTCCAGGACGTGCTGTACCGCAACAAGGGCCCGCTCGCGGCCGCCGAGATCCTCTATCCCGCCGACCGCTTCGACGCGCACTTCCTCGCGGCGCTGGACCTGATGCGGCTGCCCTGGGGCGGCCTGGAGGCCGAGGCCGTCGGGGCCTGGGACCGGCTGGCCGAGCAGGTCCGCGGGCACCGGGGGACCGCGATCATCAGCCACGAGATCCTGGCGACCGCCTCACGAGCGCAGGCGGGGCGAGCGCTGGAGTCGCTCGGGCACGGCAGCGGCACCGAGGTGCACCTGGTGCTCTCGGCGCGCGACCTGGTCCGCCAGATCCCGGCGGAGTGGCAGGAGAACGTCAAGCACCGCAGCGCGATCGGCTACGGCACGTTCCTCGACCAGATCCAGGACCCGGCACGGGAGTCCCGGATCGCGACCTGGTTCTGGGGTGTCCAGGAGCTCCCCGACATCCTCAACCGTTGGGGCCACGACCTGCCACCGCACCAGATCCACCTGGTGACCGTCCCGCCGCCGGGTGGTCCGCCGCAGCTGCTCTGGCAGCGGTTCAGCACCGCGTTCGGACTCGGCGAGGTCGACCTCGACCTGCAGGCGGAGCGCGCCAACCCCTCGCTCGGTGCGGCCGAGACAGCGCTGGTCCGTCGGATCAACCGGGCGGCCAACCAGGAGCTGAACCCGGCCGACTACCGGCCCCTGGTCCGCGAGCTCCTCGCCCACCAGACGCTCTCGCGCCGCACCCGGTCGCCGCGGCTCGCGCTGCCCCCCGACGTGCACCCGTGGGTGTCGGAGGTGACCGGCTCCTGGATCGCTGAGATCGAGCGGCGCGGCTACGACGTCGTCGGTGACCTGCGCGACCTGGTCGGTGCCCCGCCCGTGCAGACGTATGCCGACCCCGACCACCCGTCGGAGAAGCAGGTCGCAGCGGCCGCCGTCGACGCCGTCACGGCACTGCTCCTGGAGAGCGCGCGGCAGCGCCACACCGAGGAGCAGC
>JBAWHI010000152.1:0-10375 GCA_049593675.1 Nocardioides sp. | reverse complement strand
CGGACTACGTGATCGACGGCCAGAAGATGTGGCTGACCAACGGCGGCTCCTCCACGTTGATCGCGCTGCTTGTCAAGACCGACGAGGGCGCCGAGAGCGTCTACCGCAACATGACGACCTTCCTGGTGGAGAAGGAGCCGGGCTTCGGCGAGGTCGCTCCCGGGCTCACGATCCCCGGCAAGATCGACAAGATGGGCTACAAGGGCGTCGACACCACGGAGGCGGTGTTCGAGGGCCATCGGATCGCCGCCGACCAGATCCTGGGAGGCGAGCCGGGCAAGGGCTTCTACCAGATGATGGACGGCGTCGAGGTCGGTCGCGTCAACGTCGCGGCCCGCGCGTGCGGCATCGCGCTGCGCGCCTTCGAACTCGCGATCGCCTACGCTCAACAGCGTGAGACCTTCGGCAAGCCGATCGCCGAGCACCAGGCGATCATGTTCCGCCTCGCGGAGATGGCGACCAAGGTCGAGGCCGCGCACGCGATGATGGTCAAGGCCGCCCGCCTCAAGGACAAGGGCGAGCGGATGGACGTCGAGGCCGGCATGGCCAAGATGCTGGCCGCGGAGTACTGCAACGAGGTCGTGTCGGACTCGTTCCGCATCCATGGCGGCTACGGCTACTCCAAGGAGTACGAGATCGAGCGGCTCTACCGCGAGGCGGCGTTCATGCTGATCGGCGAGGGCACCAGCGACATCCAGAAGATGATCATCGGCCGCAGCCTCCTCAAGGACTACCAGCTCACGTCCGGCTCGTGAGCCGGACGACCGAGCAGGCGACCGAGCAGGCGACCGGCGATGGCTGAGACGAGCCGGCAGCGGCTCTACCTGCACGTCGGGCTCCCCAAGAGCGGCTCGACGTTCCTGCAGTCGGTCGTCGGCGGCAACCGGGCCGCGCTGAAGGAGCACGGGTTCGTCTATCCGTACGTCCAGCAGGAGGGCATGTTCCACGCTGCCGTCGAGATGGCCGGCAGCCCGGGCCAGTGGGGCCTGACCCGGGCCCAGGTGGACGGCACCTTCGCCGCGATGCTCGAGCGCGGTCGCAGGCAGGGGCGGACGGTGGTGGTCAGCCACGAGATCTTCGGCGCCGCGACGCCGGCGCAGATCGAGGCGATCGCCGACCAGCTCACGGACTTCGACGTGCATCTGGTCGTCACGGTCCGCAACATCGCCCGGATGTTCACGGCGCAGTGGCAGGAACGGGTCAAGAACGGCTTCGACCAGACCTTCGCCGCGTTCGCGGAGCAGCAGCTCGAGAAGCTGCCGCCGCCGGGCGACCCGGTGATGGCCGGGTTCTGGCGTGGCCAGAACCTGGCGTGGCTGCTCGACCGGTGGCGTCCGCTGGCGCCACCGGAGCAGACCCACGTCGTCGTCAGCCCCTCGGGCGGCGCCGACCCGGAGGTGCTGTGGCGGCGCTTCGCCGAGGCACTCGACTTCCCCGCGGACGCCATCGACGTCTCGTCGGTGCCGGGCAGCAACGAGTCGCTGGGTACGCCGCAGATCGCCCTCCTGCGCGAGGTCGTGGGCGCCCTGGACGGTCGCCTCGAGCAGCCGGGGTACTCCCTGGTCGCCAAGCGCTGGTTCGCCCAGTCGATGCTGAGTCGGGTCCGGTCGCGCAAGCCGGTCACCCCCGCCTCGGTCGCCGAGCAGCTCAGCGTCGTGGCCCGGGGCTGGGTCGAGCTGGTCGAGTCCGGCGGCTACCGCGTCCACGGTGACCTCGCCGAGCTGCTGCCCGCCGTACCCCCGCCCGGGACACCGCACCCTGACGACGTCTCCGCCGAGGAGATGCTCGACGGGCTCCCGGGGGTGCTCGCCGAGATGTTGCTGCGGGTGCGCGACGACCGCGCCCTGATCGCGGAGCTCCGCGCCGCGAACACGGCTCTCGAGGAGCAGGTGGCCGACCTGACCCGGCCCGCGACGGGCTGGCGCCGATGGTGGCCGGGAGCGCGCTAGCCTGAGCTGACGCCAGCAGCAGAAAAGGATGGGCATGAGCGCCGCAGCCGGACAGATCACCCTTCACCTGGGGACGCCGAAGAGCGGCACCACCTCGCTGCAGGGCATCCTCGCCCGCAACCGGGAGCTGCTCACCGCCAACGGCTACCTCTACCCGGGCCAGAACCCCAGTCACTTCATCGAGGTACTCGGTCTGCGCGAGGGTGGCTTCCGGGGACACCACTACGAGACCTCGGACGGCGCCTGGGAGCGACTGGTCGGCGAGGTCGAGCGACACGCGGGCCCCGCGCTGATCTCCCACGAGATCCTCGGCGGCTCCACCCAGCAGGTCGCTCAACGTGCCGTGGCCGCGTTCCCCGACCGCCCGGTGCAGGCGATCGTCACCTGCCGTGACCTCGGGCGGCAGCTGCCCGCGGCGTGGCAGGAGGGCGTCAAGAACGGCGACCAGGACCGCTACGAGGACTTCCTCGACGAGGCGATCGCGCAGTGGGCCGGACCGGTGTCGAAGAAGGGGTTCTGGCGTGGGCAGAACCTGGTCAGCATCGGCAGGCGCTGGGCGCGCGTGGTCGGTGCGGAGAACGTCCGATTCGTGACGGTGCCGCCGCCGGGGGCCGACCACGACGTGCTGTGGCGCCGGTTCCGCGAGGCGGCGCAGCTCCCCGACGTGGCCTACGCCGTGCCCGAGGCGCCGCGCAACCCGTCACTCGGAGCGGTGGAGACCGAGCTGCTGCGTCGCATCGTCAGTGCGCTGCCCCCCGATGTGCCGTGGCCGGTCTACACCCGGCAGGTCAAGCGTCGGCTGGCCCAGCGCGGGCTCGTGAAGCGGCAGGCGGGCGGACCGCTGACCGTCCCGGAGCGCTACCGGGCCGCGATCGTCGACATCTCCGGGGCGATGGTCCAGGCGCTGCGCACGGAGGGCTTCCCGGTCCTGGGATCGCTCGACGACCTCGAGCCCGCGTTCCGCTCGGACGGCGTCTCGCCCGACGAGGTCGACGACGCCCAGCTGCTGGAGCGGGCGCTGGAGGTGCTCGCGCCGATGGTGCTGCGCGACCGCCCCGCCAAGGGCTGAGGCTCCGCTACGGCAGGCTCTCGTCGTCGAGGACGGGCACGCAGATCTCGCCGGCCCGGGTGACGAGTCGGTAGGCGGCCCACAGCGCCAGGTGGTCCGACACGGCCGATCGCAGCACGACGGCGCGGGTGGGGTCGAGGTCGGCGGTGTCGCCCCCGTCGTAGAGCAGGTAGTCGATCCGGTTGCGCGGGTCGCGCGCGGATGCGGTGTATCCCGGTCCGCTCCCGACCGCGGACCAGGTGTCCTGGGCGAACCCGCGGGCGGTCGCGAGCACGGACGAGTCGGGGAAGGCGTTCAGGTCGCCACCGAGGATCGTGGGACGCTGATCGGCCCTCAGGATCTTCGCGATCGTCCGCATCTGCTGCAGCCGGGCGACGCGCGAGGTGTTCTCCAGGTGGGTGTCGTAGACGCCGACCTCGGTGCCGTCCACGTCGAGGGTCGCTGCGAGCAGCCCGCGCTGCTGGGTGCCCGGGGGAGCCGGGAGCGGCACGTTGCGCGAGTCGACGATCGGGAAGCGGGAGAGGATCGCGGTGCCGTACTGGTTGGTGGCCGAGCGCCGGACGTTCGCCCCGAAGGTCCAGCTCATGTCGAGCTGCTTGGCCAGGACGGCCGGCATGTCGACGCGGCCGGTCCACTCCCGCCCGCGGTCGACCTCCTGGAGGAGCACCACGTCGGCGTCCCAGCGAGCGATCTCCTCGGCGACGGTCGCGAGCCGGACGGTGCCGTCGTAGGCACGCGCGGAGTGGATGTTGAAGGTCAGGACGCTGAACCGGGTCCGCTGGTCGTCGGCCACGCACACCGTGGACGTCGCGCTCGGCGGCGTCGACCCGGGTCCGCCCTGCGACGTCGCTGTCGGGGGACCAGAGGGCCGGGGGCTCCCGTCGGCCGGTGTCCCGGAGGGCACCGAGAAGGAGGCCGAGGGCACCGGAGGAGCGGAGACCGGCTCCTCGTCGTCGGACAGCTTGACCAGGACGCCGGCCACCACGACGACGAGCAGCACAATCGGGATCGTGAGCAGGACGGAGTCGGTCCCCTTCGACGCCACCTCGTCCTCCCACCTCGCCCGGCACCCGGCCGGTCGAACCGAACGCCAGTGTAGGTGGCGGGAAACAGGGTGGCCCGGTCGTGACGGGCGTGGCATCGTGCGAGAACAGTCCGCAGCTCGCAGGAGGAACCATGACCGACTCGAACGGCAACGACGACCTCAAGGCCAAGATGCGGGAGGCGCTGGATCGCAAGAACAGCGACGAGAAGGGCGTGCACCAGGACGGCCCCGTGCCGGAGAAGGCGCACGGTTCCGAGGTGATCGGCGGCGCACCGAAGATGCACCGGCGCAAGGCCGGCGGCGGCGGATCCTGAGCACCTGGTGACATAGCCCACGCGTCCGCCCGGTGCGCGATCGGCGCCGGGCGGGCAGCATGGGCCCATGCAGTTCGGACGCAGCTACGAAGAGTTCGAGGTCGGCGCGACCTACAAGCACTGGCCCGGCAAGACGGTGACGGAGTACGACGATCACCTGTTCTGCCTGCTCACCATGAACCACCACCCGCTGCACCTCGACGTGCACTACGCGGGGGAGACGACCCAGTTCGGCCAGAACGTCGTGGTCGGCAACTACGTCTACTCCATCCTGCTCGGCATGAGCGTGCCGGACATCTCGGGCAAGGCGATCGCCAACCTCGAGATCGAGTCGCTGCGCCACGTGGCGCCGACCTTCCACGGGGACACGCTGTACGGCGAGACGACCGTGCTCGACAAGTGGGAGAGCACCAGCAAGGACGACCGCGGCGTCGTGCACGTGGAGACCATCGGCTACAACCAGGACGGCAAGGTCGTGTGCATCTTCCGTCGCAAGGTGATGGTGCCGAAGGACAGCTACCTCGAGGCGCGCGGCGGCGAGCAGCCGGGCCGACCGGTCCCGCAGCCGGACAAGAACTGGAGCGGCTCCGGCGCCTCCTGAGCCGTCAGCGGCGCAGGGTCGCCGCAGCCCGCGGGGCGAACGCCGGCGCGAGGGGGATGATCCCGAGGACCAGGATCATCGGCACCGCGAAGCCGATCCGCAGCGAGTCGGCTCCGACCAACCCGGTCAGGACCGAGCCGAGCAGCGCCCCGACGTAGTTGAACTGGTTGAAGCGGGCGATCACGGCGTCCACCCGCGCTTGGCGCTGCGCCGGCGTGAGGCCCTCGCCGCCGGCGATCCTGGCGGCGGCCGAGAAGCTCAGCGGCGCCACGACCGCCACGCCGGCCCCGAGGATCGAGAAGCCGAGCACCGCCACCTGCCAGGTGGGGGAGAAGACGACCACGGTCAGGCCGGCCGACCCGATCACCGCACCGATCCGGAGCACCGCGACCGGGCCGAACCGGCCGACGAGGCCGTCGCCGGCCAGCCGCACCAGTCCGCTGGCGAGCAGGTAGCACAGCGCCGAGAGCGCGACGTACCGCTCGGAGGTGCCGAAGGTGTGGTCGAGGAACAGCGGGCCCCAGGTCTGGACCGCGGTGTCGACCATGTAGAAGAGCACCATCGCCAGGCCCACCAGCATGATCGGTCGCCACGGCACCGCCAGCTGCTCGGGGAGCTCGGTGGGCCCGTGGTCGCGCGCCAGGAACGGTCCGAAGGCGACCGCGACCGGGACGATCGCGAGGGCCGCGCACGCCTCCAGCGGGAGGTGGGACGTGGCCAGCGTGATCGCCGCGCCGAGCACCCCGCCGAGGGTCCAGGCGCCGTGGAACGACGGCAGGATCGGCCGCCCGTAGCGGTGCTCCAGGGCGACCGCCTGCATGTTGCTCGACGCGTCCACGACGCCGAGGCCCAGACCGTAGAGCGCGATGCCGCCGATGAAGTACGGCGTCGCCTGCGCGCTGCACAGGACCGCGACGCCCACGGCCACGACGAGCAGGCCGACCCGCAGCAGCAGGGCACTGTCGCGGCGCTTGGCCGACGCCTCCGCAACGACCGAGCCGAGGCCGGCCAGCAGGATCATCATCAGCAGGATCAGCGACAGGTCGACGTCCGTGACGTCCCAGCGGTCCTGGAACTCCGGCAGCCGGGTGGTCAGGCTGAGCAGGATCAGGCCCTGGGTCAGGAACGCGGCCGCGACGGCGACGCGCGACCGGGTGATGTCCATGGGCGGCATCGTGGCAGATCGCCGCGCCGCGAGTGGCGTGTCGCTCGGATCCGGTCGTGGTCGCGCGCCGCACGCGTGCCGCGCTGTGCTGTGATGACCGGGTGAACGAGCTCTGGCTGGTCCGGCACGGCGCGACCGAGTGGAGCGTCGATGGCCGGCACACGTCGACGACCGACCTCCCGCTGCTCCCCGAGGGCGAGGAGGTCGCCCGCTCGCTGCGTCCGCGCCTCGCCGACGGTGGGTTCGTGCAGGTGCTGACGAGTCCGCGCCGCAGGGCGCGGGAGACCGCCGAGCTCGCCGGCTTCGGCTCCGCCGAGATCGACGACCGTCTGGTCGAGTGGGACTACGGCGACTACGAGGGCCGCACCACCGCGGACATCCGGGAGACGGTGCCGGGCTGGACGGTCTGGACGCACCCCGCGCCCGGCGGTGAGTCGGCCGCCGCCGTCGCCGCCCGCCTGGACGAGGTGGTCGCCCGCGCCCGGGCGGTGGACGGGCCGACGCTCGTCTTCGCGCACTCCCACGCCCTGCGCGCCCTGGCCGCTCGCTGGCTCGGTCTCCCCGTCGCCCACGGCGCCCACCTGCGACTCGACACCGCGACCGTCTCGGTGCTCGGGTGGGAGCGCGAGACACCGGTGATCCTGCACTGGAACTCGTAGCCGCCGGGTCTGGGCTGCCGGTGAGCGCCCTGCGCTGACGTCGATCAGCGCCGGACGCGGACCGTGACCTTCGCGCTGGGGGTGGACCAGCCGACACCGTTCTTCGCCTGGACGCGGAAGACGTACGTCCCGGGCTTCAGCTTCTTGAGGACGAGCTTGCGCTTGGAGCCGGCGACGACCTTGGACTTCGGCTTGCCTCCGGTGATCCGGTAGGACGTGATCCGATCGCCGTTGGCGGCCGGCTGCTTCCACGAGATCACGACCTTGCGGCCGGAGATCTTCGCGGTGGGCTTGGCGACCTTGCCGGGGGTGCCGGCGGGGGTGATCTGGTCGGTGGGGTGTGAGGGGTTGCTGGTGCCGATGGCGTTGGTGGCGGTGACGGTGAAGGTGTAGGGGGTGCCGTTGGTGAGTCCGGTGACGGTGCAGGTCAGGTCGGTGGTGGTGCAGGTGTGGCCGCCTGGGGTGCTGGTGGCGGTGTAGCTGGTGATGGGTGCGCCGTTGGGTGCGGGGGCTTGCCAGGTGACGGTCGCGGCGGTGTCGCCGCGCGTCGCACCCACCTCCTCGGGGGCGCTGGGCGCCGCTGGGACCACCTGGTTCCAGGTCAGCGTGAACGGACCGGTGCCGTTGACGAAGCCGAAGCCGTCGACCGCCAGGAGGTAGCGGGTGCCGGCCTGCGCTGGGAAGGAGATCGAGGCGTGGAAGTCGATCGCGTCGTCGCTGCCCGCGACCTGGACCAGATCGCCCGGTGAGCCGGTGTACGACGCGAGGGTCGTGTCCCGGCCAGTGACGCCGCCCGAGGTCGAGACGGTCACCGTGCCGTCGGCGGCCGGCGTCCAGGCATACCAGACGGAGTAGCCGCCGGCGCCGTAGCTGCTCGGGGGCGTTGGGTCGGTGGCCTCCGCGGTGGCGTAGGTGTTGTCGCCGTCGACCGATCCGTTGCTACCCGTCAGGACCACTGCCTGACCGACGTCATCGTTGGCCGGGCGATCCGGGTGGACGACGTCGACCGTCACCGTCGAGACGGGCGAGGAGCCGACCTCGTTGACTGCTGCGACACCGATGACATGGGGACCTGCGGAGAACCCGGACGCCGATGGCGTGATCACAGCACCGCGGGATGCTTCCCCCATCTGGCCGAGCATGGCCCCGTCGAAATAGATGGCATAGCCGGTGATCGGTGCCGTGCCGGTGCTCGCCGGCTCGGTCCACCAGACGTTGATCTGTTCGACCTGCTGGTCGTAGGAGCCCGTGACGGTGCGGGGCGCGCTCGGCGCGGTGGGTGGGGGCGGGGTGGTCGTCGCGGTGACCGTGACGGCCTGCCCGGCGCCGACGGCGTTCACGGCGCGCACCGAGAGCTCGTAGGTGGCTCCGGCCTCCAGCCCGGTGAACGTGTGACTGCGAGCCTCCGCGGCGACGGCCTCGACGACGGCCGAGCCCGACCGGGCGACGACGTAACCGGTGATCGGCGCGTCGCCCTCGCTGTCGGGCGCCGACCAGCTGAGCGTGAGGCGATCCCCTCCGTCGGCCGTCCCGGCCACGGCAGTGGGTGACCCGGGTACGCCGGTCGCGTGCTCGCCGTCGCAGCCGGGTGCAGACACGGTGTACGCGCCGAGACTGCCGTAGTCGTCGTAGCCTTCACTCGCCCAGGTGCCCTGGCTCGCCCCCTCGACGGTGACCACCCAGCCGGCACCGGCAGCCGGCACGTTCAGGGTCGCCCCGACGCCGGACGCGGTCGTGCCGTCACCGACGCCGGAGGTCGGCTGGCTGACAGCGCGCTGGGTGCCGGCGGCGTCGAACAGGATGGCGCGGACGTCGAGGTTGGGGGCCGTCCTGGCCGGCAGGACGGCCACCTCCGCGCCGCTGGGGCAGTCGCCGAGAAGATAGGAGTCGACGTCCCCGGCAGAGCCGACCACCGCTCCGCCCTCCGGCAGGGGAGACGGTGCGGTCGTCAGCCCTGATGCCTCGTCGGGACGCGCGCCGAGGTAGCCGGTCAGGATCGCCAGGTCGTCCTGGTGGTTGTTCGCGCCCACGTAGGAGCCCTTGCTCCACTGTGTCAGGGGCCGGGAGTAGCCGACGCCCATGATCGGGGCCCAGATCCCGTGACCCTCGTAGTAGCCGAGCGACGCGGTGCCGTCGTGGTTGAGGCCGAGGTTGTGGCCGGCCTCGTGCGTCGCGGCCTCGGCGATGTACTTGGACCCGTGGGCGAGCGCCTGAGGGAAGACCCAGGCGGGCTGATAGTAGGAACCGACGCCGTCGAAGACACTGAGATAGGCGACGCCGCCGCAGCTGCGGTTGCAGATCTTCAGGTGCGCATCATCGCTGGGGCTGATCAGCACCCGGGTTCCGTACACGGCATCGCCCGAGGAGCTGCGCTCGATGCCCGCCTGGCCAGGGTCCTCGGTGGTCACGTCGACCTCGAACGGCGCGAAGTCCTCGGCGACCATGGACCAGATCTGCTGGATCTGGATGCGTTCGCTGTCGCTGAAGGAGCTGCCGTCGCCGGCCGGGTCCCAGGCGGGGTGGGTCCCTGGAGTGACCCCGTCCGCGTCGTTCCAGGCCGTCCCCGTGACCGCTGCGCCGTCGAAGTCGAGCAGGATCGTCAGGTCGGCGCCCGGATTGCTGTGCAGGACGAAGGTCTCGTCGAGCGGCGCCAGCTGACCGGCACCCGCTGCGCGGTCACCGGCTCCCGGGTCGAGCGCCGGCTCGACGTAGCGGATCGCGCCCGTCTGGTCGACCCAGGCGGTCTGATCGCTGCGCAGCAGCGAGCGGAGCTCCTGCGGGCGGATGTCGTTGCGGGCGGCGGCGAGGGGGAGCTGGTCGCCGAGCTTCGTGATCGCCCGCCGACCGTTCTGCGGCTCGTCGAGCAGCGGATCAGCGCTGGCGATGGTCGCGTCGTCAGCGGCGATCGCGCTCGGGGGAGCCGACGCAGTGGCGGACGCCGGGACGACGAGCGGTGTGGTGGCCATCGCGCAGACACCCAGGAGTGCGGCGAGGGCGCGGGTGGAGGTGCGAGCTCGCGGACGCAGTCGGGTCATCACGAGCCCTGATGCTAGGTCTGTGGGGCACCGCCGGGTGGCCGATCGGACATTCTGGACGGATGCCTCCGGCTTCCGTCGCCGCGCATCTCGGCGTCCGCTGCTGGGCGTTGGCTGCGGGCTTGCTCGGGTGGGGCGCCGACATGGCAGCGAAGAGCGGACCGGCGCGCTTGGGTCGGCGTACGTTCCCGGCTTCTGGTCCGCTGCTGGCGTTGGCTGCGGGCTTGCTCGGTTTGGCCGCCGATAGGGCCGGCGAAGAACGGACCGCGCCGCTCGAGTCGACGTTGCTTCCCGGGTTTCCGGTCCGCGTCGGCGGGTTGTCGGAGCTGGCGGATTCGGGTCCGAGAAAGTCGCGAAGATTCTTTCCGATTCGTCTCACATCCTGGTCAACCATGGGGTTCTGAGCCCCTCACTGTCGGTGGTCCCTGGTTGAGTTGTACCCATGGCAGCCCACCCGTCCGCAGCACTCGCCAACCCGGTCGTCGACCCGGCGATCGGGGTGCTGGTCGACGCGATGGAGCACACCGACACACTGATC
>JBAWHI010000151.1:0-3561 GCA_049593675.1 Nocardioides sp. | reverse complement strand
CCGGCGGAGAGGCCGGACATGACCTTCTTCCACAGCACCGGGCTGACCTCGTAGCCGTAGAGGCGGTCCAGGATGCGCCGCGCCTCCTGGGCCTCGACGAGGTCCATGTCGAGGTCGCGCGGGCTCTCGGCCGCCGCCAGGATCGCGGGCTTGGTGATCTCGTGGAACACCATCCGCTTGACCGGGATGTTCTTCGGCTTCAGCTCGTCGAGCAGGTGCCAGGCGATCGCCTCGCCCTCGCGGTCCTCATCGGTGGCGAGGTAGAGCTCGTCGGCGTCCTTGAGCAGCGACTTGAGCTTGGAGATGTGCGACTTCTTGTCGCGGGGCACGACGTAGTAGGGCTCGAAGTCGTGGTCGACGTCGACCGCCAGCCGGCCCCACGGCTTGTCCTTGATCTTGGCCGGTGTGTCGGCCGCGCTGTTCGGAAGGTCGCGGATGTGGCCGATGGAGGACTCGACGACGTACCCCTGGCCGAGGTACCCGCCGATGGTGCGGGCCTTCGCCGGGGACTCGACGATCACCAACTTGTGGGCCACTGCTTCTCCTGGTCCGTGCGTTCTGCGTGGGCTACGGCTGGACACGGTAGCGCGAACGACACGCAACCCCGTCCCGCGCGGTCGTTCGTGGTCGCCGGGCGGACCCTGTGGATGACGGGAGAGACCCGGCACCGATCGGTGCCACCGTGCCCCCATGACCTACGACTCGCACCGCTATCCGGGGCTCTCGGTGGTCCCTGCGCGCCACTACCAGACGTCCCTGTACGACGACCCGATCGACTCCGCGCAAGAGCGCGACCGGGTCACGCACCTGGTGTTCGTGGACGGCCGGCTCCTCGAGGCCTGGTCCGAGCCCGCGGAAGGCACCCGCTGGGAGGGAGCCGCTCAGCGCCTCGAACGTGATGCCGCGCCCCGGCCGGAGCCTCCTCCCCCGCCGTACGTCGGGGCTCGGGAGTGGCTGATCGCGGTCTGCGGCGGCCCGGCGCGCCTCGCCGCCCTGGACGACTCGCCCCTCACCGACGACGAGATCGACCTGCCGCCCGACCTGCCCGACGCCCGCACCCGGCATCGGCTGGAGTCCGCGGCCGAGCTGATCGACTCGGTCGCCGCAGCGCTGTTCGACGCCGAGATCTCCTACGCGTGCCGCCGCGCACTGCTCGCCGTCTGGGCCGAGGAGCCCGAGGTCGTCCTGGCCGCACCCACGGCCGCCCACCTCGTCGGTGGGATCTGCTGGGCCGTCGGCCGGGCCAACGGGCTCTACGGGCCGCGCGGGGTCCGGACGCAGGCGTCGGTCCAGGAGGCGCTGGCGCTGCGCCAGGCCATCTCGGGCCAGGGCCAGCGCATCGCCTCGGCACTGCGTGGGCTGACTCCGTGGGCGGCCTCGCCCCACCCGGCGGCCCGCTACGGGACGGGCGGGCCGGACCTGCTGGCGCTGGGTCGTCCCGAGCTCCTCGCGTCGAGGACCCGCCACCAGCTGGTGCAGCTGCGCGACCGGGTGGAGCGGGCCGAGGCGGCCTTCGGACCGGCGCCGCCACCCCCGCTCGACCCGTGAACACCCGATCGGGCATCGGGCGAGCCGGGGCCGCTGAGACAGAATCAGCGCCTCGTCGCTCCTGCCCTCAACGTTGCGAGGCCCAGGCTCGTCAAAGGGGCGACGACTGGGACGACAACCCTCGGGAGGCCGGGACATGGACGAGCACTTCGCCGACTTCGTAGCGGTGCAGACACGTCCGCTGCTGGGGCTCGCACACGCCCTGACAGCGAACCCGCACGACGCCTGGGACCTCACCCAGGAGACCCTCGCGCGGCTGGGTGAGCGCTGGGGACGCACCACCTTCGACGAGCCGGCCGCCTACGCCCGCACCGTGATGGTGCGGCTCAACATCGACCGGATCCGGAGGTTGAGACGCGAGCTGCCGATGCTCGGGACCCCACCCGAGGAGGCACCGGTGGAGCTGGTCGGCGAGCTCGACGGCTGGCTGGTCGAGGCGCTGGCGACCCTCTCCCCCCGGCAGCGCACGGCGCTCGCGCTGCGCTACGTCGAGGACCTGGACGTGCGCGGCATCGCCCAGCGGATGGGCTGCTCGGAGGGGACCGTGAAGAGCCAGCTGTCCCGCGGGACCGAGCGCCTCCGAGGACATGCACGCGAGCACGGCCCGCTGCGCACCCTGACCAACAACGCGACGAACGAGGGATGACGAGCATGAGCGAGCAGGAGATCAGGCACGGGTTCCACCAGATGTCGCAGGCGCTGGCGCCACCGATGGACGCCCAGGAGCGGATCGACCAGCGCGTGCGGGTGCGCCGCCGCCGGCGCCGTACCGTCGTGGCGGGGACCGCCGCCGTGGCGACCCTCGCGGTGCTCGGCTCCGCGGCCGCACTGAGCGGGGGGGACGAGCCGGACGGCCGCATGATCGCGACCGAGCCGCCTGCCGAGCCGGCGAGCACCCTGCTGCTGACCCGCCCGGACGGGTCGACGTACCCGTTCCCGGACGTGACGATCAGCTGCGAACCGCCGCCGCTGACCGGCGGTGACGCTGGCGGGGGTGCATCGAGCCGGATCTGGGCCTACAGCCCGATGGAGCTCACCGATCCCGCCGGCGATGAGGGCGACGCCTTCGCGGCGGCGCCCTTCGTCTACATCGAGGGCGTCGTCTCCAAGCTCCAGGGCGACCGGACCCTGACCCTGCCGATCGACGGTCCGGGCGGCTCGCAGACCTACCCCCTGACCGTGTTCATCGCCGACACCGAGGGGGGGCCCGACGGCAACGAGGTCGCGAGCTCCGCGGGCGGGTCGGGGACCGTGCGGGTGCTGGAGGCCTCCTGCGACCCGGAGCCGGTGCTGCGGCTGGCGATCGACGGGACCCTCGACAGCGAGGAGGGCAAGCAGGCCCTCGACCTGACGGGCGAGCTCAGGTAGCCGTCAGGACCGCACGGGTGGCCGCGTCGCCGGGATAGAACGCCTCGATCGCGAGCTCGGAGATCGTCACCTCACGAGGGGTGCCGAACACCGTGGTCGTCGAGATGAAGGAGAGCTCGCCCTGCGGCGTTCGCAACCGCAGCGGCACGACCAGGCCGGGACTGCGCGCAGCCTCCACGTCGGCGGGGCCGATCGCGTCCAGCAGCGCGGCCACCCTCGGGTCGTGGTGGGTGTCGAGATCGTGGGCCAGCCGGGCGAGCAGGTGCTCGCGCCACTCGTCGAGGTTCACGATGCGCGGCGCCAGGCCGTGCGGGTCGAGGGTCAGTCGGACCACGTTGACCGGCGGCTCCAGCAGCCGCGGCGCCACGCCGTCGAGCAGGGCGTAGACCGCGTCGTTGGCCGACACCAGGTCCCACCCGGCGTCCACGACGAGCGCCGGGAACGGCAGGTGGGCGGTGAGGATCGCCTCGATCGCCGCCGCCACGTCGGCCATGGGCGGGGCGTCCAGCCCGTGCTCGGGATGGGCCGGGGCGAAGCCGCCGGCGAGCAGGGCCCGGTTCTGCTCGCGCAGCGGGACGCCGAGCTCGTCGCAGAGCCGCACGATCATCGCCGCGGTCGGGTGGGAGCGGCCGGTCTCGACGAAGC
>JBAWHI010000150.1:0-1868 GCA_049593675.1 Nocardioides sp. | reverse complement strand
GTCTTCGGCAGGTGCACCGACATGAAGTCGGCCTCGGCGAGCAGCACGTCGAGGTCGACGAGCCGCACCCCCATCTGGGCGGCACGGCCGGCCTGGACGTAGGGGTCGTAGGCGATCACCTTCATGCCGAAGGCGCTGAGCCGCTGGGCGACCAGCACCCCGATCCGGCCGAGACCGACGATGCCGACGGTCTTCTCGTAGAGCTCGATGCCGGTGTAGCGCGCCCGCTTCCACTCGCCGTCCTTGAGCGCGGCGTGGGCGGGCGACACGTGCCGGGCGGCGGCGAGCATCAGCGCGACCGCGAGCTCGGCGGCGGAGACGATGTTGGAGGTCGGTGCGTTCACGACCATCACGCCGCTCTGCGTGGCGGCACGGACGTCGACGTTGTCGAGCCCCACGCCGGCGCGGGCGACGACCTTCAGCCGGGTCGCGACCGCGAGCGCCTCGGCGTCCACCTTGGTCGCGGAGCGGACCAGGATCGCGTCCACGTCGACGATCTCACGCAGCAGCTCACCACGATCGGCCCCGTTGCAGTGGCGGATCTCGAACTCGGGCCCGAGCGCCTCGACCGTGGCCGGGCTGAGCTCTTCGGCGATCAGTACGACGGGCATGCTCACAGCGGTGACCTCGACGACCTGGTGCGGGTGGAGCGGGGTGGGTCGGCACGACACTGTGCTCCGGCGACTGTACCCGACCTCCGGACGTTAATCGGTGGCGTCCGCGGCGGGCACCGCTCTAGGCTCCCCGCGTCCCATTCCCGCGCACAGGCAGGTCCACGTGGAGCTCTGAGGTGTCCCTCGACCACCACCTCACTTCGGGAGCTCCCCCATGCCCGCATCCCCTGCCGTCATCACTGCCTCCGCCCTCGGCTTCGCCTGGCCGGACGGCACGCCGGCCCTCGCCGACCTCGACCTCCTGGTCGGTCCCGGACGCTCCGGCCTGGTCGGCGTCAACGGCGCCGGCAAGTCCACCCTGCTGCGCCTGATCGCTCGCGAGCTGCACCCCACCGCGGGCCACCTCGCCGTCTCCGGCGAGGTCGGCTATCTCCCGCAGGACCTCACGCTCGACACCTCCCAGCCGGTCGACGAGTTCCTGGGCATCGGCGCGGTACGGCGCGCGATCCGCGCCGTCGAGTCCGGCGAGTCCGACCCGGCCCGGCTCTCGGACCACCTCGACGCCATCGGCGACGACTGGCACGTCGAGGACCGCGCCGTCGCCGAGCTGGGTCGTGTCGGCCTCCCCTCCGACGTGCTCGACCGACGCCTCGGCGAGCTCTCCGGCGGCGAGGTCACCCAGCTCGGGCTGACCCGGTTGCTCCTGCGGCGACCCGACGTGCTCCTGCTCGACGAGCCGACCAACAACCTCGACCTGGACGCCCGGGGCCGCCTCTACGACCTGGTCGACGAGTGGAGCCGGGCGATGCTCGTCGTCAGCCACGACCGCGTCCTGCTGGAGCGGATGGACCGGATCGGCGACCTCCGCGACGGCGCGGTGCGGTGGTACGGCGGTGGCTATTCGTCCTACGTCGCCCAGGTCGCGGCCGAGCAGGAGGCCGCCCGTCGCGCCGTGACCAGCGCGCGGTCCGACCTGCGCCGCCAGCGCCACGACCGGGTGGAGGCCGAGCGTCAGCTGGCCCAGCGCCGGCGCGTGGCGAAGCGGGCCGAGGAGTCGGCCGGGCTGGGGAAGGCACAGATCAACTACAAGAAGGGGCGGGCCGAGCGCTCGGCGGCCGGACTGCGCGGCGTCCACGACGACCGGATCGCCGGGGCCCGTGAGCGCCTCGACGAGGCCGAGGCCCGGCTCCGCGAGGACCGGGAGATCCGGATCGAGCTGCCCGGCACCGAGGTGGCGCGCGGACGCGTGGTGCT
>JBAWHI010000149.1:0-4086 GCA_049593675.1 Nocardioides sp. | reverse complement strand
GTGGCCGCCGAGGCCGCCTACGACGTACCGGGTCGGCTCGAGACCCCCGAGCAGGTCTCCCGCGCAGCGCTCGGCACCGAGCGAGACTGCGCGACGACGTACGCCTGGCTGGTGGCCCACACGAGCGGGGGCCGTCGGCGACGGGCGATCGCGACCCTGAACGAGACAGCGGTCCGCGAACTCGTCTTCCGAGGAACTCCCGAGACGTTCCCCGGTGCAGACGAGTACGCGGACCGCTGAGGCCTGAGGCCCCGATGAGCGGCTCCCCCGCCGGGATGTGGGGGGACTGACGGGGCAACCGCTCTTGCAAAAGCATGCAACAGCGCCGGCGAACGTGCGATGGGAACCGATCCTCACCTTTCTGCATTGCGAAAAGGTGCAACTCAGCACTCGTCAGGCGGTCAGGACCAGCCGCGGACCACGTCGCCGATCTCGGCGAGCCGATGCACGACCGCGTCCGGCTCACCCTCGGTGTGGCCGACCTGCTCGACCGGGATCCGGCTGTGGGGGATGTGGATCGCCCGCAGGCCGGCGTTCTGGGCGCCGTAGATGTCGTCGAAGAGCCGGTCGCCGACATAGACACAGCGCTCCGGGTCGCTGACGCCGACCGCGTCCAGCGCAGCCCGGAAGGCTTCCGGGGACGGCTTCGTCCGGGCGATCTCGCTGGTGTAGACGTCGCCGTCGATGAGGTGGTGCACGCCGTCGCGGCGGAAGAACCCCTCGTGCCACGCCCGCGGCCAGATCGTGTTCGAGAGCACGCCGACCTTGAGACCGCCGGCGCGGAGGTCCTCGAACAGCGGGCCGACCTCGGGGTCGGTGAGGGTGTGCGGCTCCCAGAACTCGTAGTACGCCGTGAGCAGGTCGGGGTCGTGGTCGAGGTCGGCCTCGGCGAACAGGTCGGCGACCGTGGCGCTCTGCTGGTGGTCGCGCGAACGACCCCAGATCCTGTCCCCAGCCCGATGCAGGCGCGTGCGGGACACCTCGACGTCGTGGTCGGCGTTCACGACCGCCTGGGCCAGCGCCAGCGACTCCGCGTGGAAGTCGACGTCGTGCCAGCGGGTGAGCGTGCCGCCCCAGTCGAAGATGACGGCGTCGATGCCGCCCGTCACCGCCGGACGAGCCTCACGACGTGGTCGACGACGTGGTCGGTGGCGACCTGCTCGCTCGTACCACTGGCGCGGTCCTTGACCTCGATGGTGCCCTCGACGAGGCCCTTGCCGACCACGACGATGGTCGGGACCCCGATCAGTTCGGCGTCCTTGAACTTCACTCCGGGGCTGATCTTGCCGGCCCTGTCGTCGTAGATCACCTCGATCCCGGCCCGGTCGAGCTCGTGCGCGATCCGCTCGGCGGCGGCGACGATCTCCTCGCTCTTGCCCGCAGCGACCAGGTGCACGTCGGCGGGTGCCACCTCGCGCGGCCAGGCCAGCCCAAGCTCGTCGTGGGTGCCTTCGGCGATGGCCGCCACTGCACGCGACGGGCCGACCCCGTAGGAGCCCATGGTGACCGTCACGAGCTTGCCGTTCTCGTCGAGGACCTGGAGGCCGAGCGCGTCGGCGTACTTGCGGCCGAGCTGGAAGATGTGGCCCATCTCGATGCCACGGGCCGTCTCGAGCACCCCGCCGTCGCCGCGCGGGCACGGGTCGCCGTCGCGGACCTCGGCGACCTCGATGATCCCGTCGCCGGAGAAGTCGCGGCCGGCGACGAGGTCCAGGACGTGACTGCCGTGGACGTCGGCGCCGGTGACCCAGCGGGTGCCGTCGACGACGCGCGGGTCGAGCAGGTAGCGGACTCCGGCGGGCTTGTCCTCCCCCAGGGCGCCAGGGCCGATGTAGCCCTTCGCCAGGGTCGGGCGGGACGCGAAGTCGGCCTCACCGAAGGGCTCGAACACGACACCCTCACCGAGCGCCGCCTCGAGGCGCTTGGCGTCCACCTCACGGTCCCCGGGCAGGCCGACCGCGATCGCCTCGGTCTCGCCGCCGGGGTGGCGGACCGAGAAGACGACGTTCTTGAGCGTGTCGGCAGCCGTCCAGGCCCGGTCCTCGCGCGGGAATGCCTCGTTGAGGTGATCGACCAGGGTGTCGATCGTCGGGGTGTCGGGGGTCTGCTCCGCGTGGGCGGCGGGCGCGCCGTCGTACGACGTGGGCGCGGGCGGCCGGACGTGGACGGCCTCGACGTTCGCGGCGTAGTCGCACTGGGTGCAGCGGACGTAGGTGTCCTCCCCCACGGCGGCCGTCGCCAGGAACTCCTCGGACTTCGAGCCGCCCATCGCCCCCGACATCGCCTCGACGATGACGTAGGCGAAGCCGAGCCGGTCGAAGATCCGGATGTAGGCGTCGCGGTGCTTCTGGTAGCTGGCCTCCAGGCCGGCGTCGTCGACGTCGAAGGAGTAGGAGTCCTTCATGACGAACTCGCGCCCGCGCAGCAGGCCGGCGCGCGGGCGGGCCTCGTCGCGGTACTTCGTCTGGATCTGGTAGATCGAGAGCGGCAGGTCCTTGTAGGAGCCGTAGAGGTCCTTGACCACGAGGGTGAACATCTCCTCGTGGGTGGGGCCGAGCAGGTAGTCGGCGCCCTTGCGGTCCTGGAGCCGGAAGATGCCGTCGCCGTACTCGGTCCACCGGCCGGTCGCCTCGTAGGGCTCGCGCGGCAGCAGCGCCGGGAAACTCAGCTCCTGGGCGCCGATCGCGTCCATCTCCTCGCGGATGATGCCCTCGATCTTGCGCAGCACCTTGAGACCCAGCGGCAGCCAGGTGTAGATGCCGGGCGCGGCACGACGGATGTAGCCGGCGCGGACCAGGAGGCGGTGCGACGGCACCTCGGCGTCCGCCGGGTCGTCGCGAAGGGTCCGCACGAAGAGCCTCGACATCCGCATGATCATGGGGAGCAGGCTACTTGCTGGCCGCCGTCCTCCTCGCGGGGGTTTCGCCCGCGACCGCCGCTCCTCCACAGGGCTCACTCGCGCGCGGTGACCGGTGCGCGGTCCGGGCAGGCTCGCACGATGATCGAGGAGGAGGTCGCGCGCGAGCTCGAGCGGATGCTGCACGCCCAGTCGGGCGCCGTGGCCCGCAGCCAGCTGCACGCCATCGGGGTCCTGCCGCACGACATCGCGCGCCTGGTCCGACGATCCGACCTGGTGCGTATCCACCCCGGCGTGTTCCTCGACCACACCGGCGAGCCGAGCTGGCGGCAGCGTGCCTGGGCGGCGTGCCTGTGCTACTGGCCGGCGGCCCTCGACGGTCCGTCTGCGGTGCGGGCCACCATCGGCCCCTCCTGGCGGCACCACGACGACGCGACGCTGATCCACGTCGCGATCGACGAGACGCGGCGATGTGTCGCGCTGCCCGGCCATCGACTGCGTCGCCTGGCCAGGTACGACGACCTCGTCCTCAGCAATGCCTCGCCACCGCGCGTGCGGCTCGAGGATGCGGCGCTCGATGCGGCACTCGCACGATCGGACCCGTTCGCCCGGATCGGCCTGCTCGCCGACGTCTGCCAGTCCGGCAGGACCACGGCCCCACGCCTGCTCGCCGCCCTCGACGGACGGAGCCGCGTCCGGGACCGCTCGTGGGTTCGTGGGGTGCTGGAGGATCTGGCCGCCGGCACCTGCTCCACCCTCGAGCATGGCTTCCTGACGCTGGTGGAGCGACCGCACGGGCTCCCCGTCTCCAGCCGGCAACGGGCGGGCCGATCCGAGCTCGGGCCGGTCCGTCGAGACGTCGACTACGACCCGCTCCCGCTCGTAGTCGAGCTGGATGGTCGCTTCTTCCACGACACCGCCTCGCAACACGACCGCGACCTGGACCGCGACCTGGACCTGGCCCTCGAGGGCCGTCGGTCGGTGCGCCTGGGCTGGGGCCAGGTCTACCGGAGGCCGTGCCGGACGGCTGCTCGTCTCGGTGTCCTGCTCACCGAGCTCGGCTGGCACGGACGACCCCGACCGTGCGGATCTGAGTGCCGTCTCGACCCCGCAGTCCGGAGATCCTGATCCACCCCATGCACCAGGACCTCCACCTTGACGAGGTCGCGTCAGTTGCCGACCAGCGCCGGTCGCGCCGTCACGACCCGCAGACCTTCTGCATCGCCCGG
>JBAWHI010000148.1:0-9074 GCA_049593675.1 Nocardioides sp. | reverse complement strand
CCGCGCAGGCCGTTGGGGCGGGTGGGGTCGGGGTCGCCGACGCCCTCGGTGAAGGAGTCGCCGATCGCGACGTACCGCTGGAAGCTCACCTGGCCATTGTCCGGGTGGCGCGATGGCGCACGCCGGTAGGGTGCCACCGTGCTGCTCTCAGACCGCGACATCACGAGCGAGATCGAGGCGGGGCGGATCGCCCTGGACCCCTACGAGCCCGGGATGCTCCAGCCCTCGTCGATCGACGTCCGGCTGGACCGGTTCTTCCGGGTCTTCGACAACCACAAGTATCCGCACATCGACCCGGCGGCCGACCAGTCCGACCTGACCCGGATGGTCGAGCCCGAGGGCGACAGCGCCTTCATCCTGCACCCGGGCGAGTTCGTGCTCGGGTCGACCTACGAGGTCGTGTCGCTGCCGGACGACATCGCGGCGCGGGTGGAGGGCAAGTCCTCGCTGGGCCGCCTCGGGCTGCTCACCCATGCGACGGCCGGCTTCGTCGACCCCGGCTTCAGCGGGCACGTGACGCTCGAGCTCGCGAACGTGGCCACGCTGCCGATCAAGCTCTACCCCGGCATGAAGATCGGCCAGTTCTGCTTCTTCCGGCTCTCCTCGCCCTCGGAGCACCCGTACGGCTCGGCGAAGTACGGCTCCCGCTACCAGGGTCAGCGCGGCCCGACGCCGTCGCGGTCCTTCCAGAGCTTTCACCGGACCTCGATCTGAGAGGTCACGAGGTTAGGTTAGCCTAACCTCATGACGACCACCCAGCACGCGCTCCCGATGATCCTCGACGAGGTCGAGGTCGTGCGGGTCGAGCGGCGGTCGACGTCGTTCGTCCGGGTCGAGCTCGGCGGCGCCTGCCTGGCCGACTTCGGCGTGGACGGCCCGCTGTACGACCAGCGGATCAAGCTGATCTTCCCCGGCGTCCCCGGGGGGCCGCCGCCGTCGTTCGAGGGGGCGGACGAGTCCTGGTTCGACACCTGGCTGCGTCGACCCGCGCAGGAGCGCGGCCACCTGCGGACCTACTCGGTCCGCGACGTCGTCGGCTCGGGCGTCGACACCCGGGTGGTCGTCGACATCGTGGTGCACGCCGACGCCCAGGCGGAGATCGGTCCGGGCTGCGCGTGGGCCGAGCGAGCGGCCGTGGGGGACCGGCTCATCCTGATCGGCCCCCGCCGCGGGCAGGGCTTCGGCGGCATCGAGTTCGAGCCGGGCACGGCGGGCCGGCTCCTGCTCGTCGGCGACGAGACGGCCGTCCCGGCGATCTGCGCGATCCTCGGCCAGCTGCCCCCCGCCGCCGCCGGTGCCGCCTTCCTCGAGGTGCCGAGCCCCGACGACATCCAGAGCGTCCAGCACCCCGTCGGCGTGGACGTGACCTGGCTGGTCCGGGGTGACGCCGTGCTCGGCGGTCGGCTCCACGCCGCGGTCCTCGACCACCTCGGCGTCGGAGCGAGTCGGATCGAGGAGCCTGCCGAGGTCGACCCGGACCTGTGGGAGACCCCGGCGTACTCGTCCTCGGGGGAGGACGTCGGCACCGCCGCGACCGCGCTCGGACACGATCTCGAGGACCTCTACGCCTGGATCGCCGGCGAGTCCGGTGTCGTCACCGCGCTGCGGCGGGTGCTGGTCAAGGATCTGGGCGTCGATCGCCGGCAGGTCGCCTTCATGGGCTACTGGCGCCGCGGCGTGGCGGCGCGCTAGTCAGTCGTCGACCCGGTCGGCGACGCGACGCAGTCGCTCGGCCAGCAGGTGGCGGGGCGTGCTCGTGGCCGGCCTCGGCCTGCGCGTGCGAGCGAGGCGCTCGTCGATCTGCTGACGGTTGATCTCGGCCTCGAGCATCGGGTGGCTGTGCTCCATGACGTCCTCCTCCCTCGCCGGCGTCAGATCTCGGTCAGGACGATGTCGCCGGTGACGACCTTGGCCCGGATCTCGACATGGGTGGCGCCGTCCTGCGGCTGGCCGGCTCCGCGCAGGTTCGAGCGGATCGCGCCGGTGACCGTCGAGATGTCGGTCCACACCGGGACCCCGGCCGGGACGCCGACCCGGACGCTGCCCGAGGCGCCCTTCGCGCTGACCCGGCCCCGATGTGCCCGGTCGACGACCAGATCGCCCGAGCCGGTCGTCAGCGCGACCTCGCGCGTCGAGTCGCCGACCTCGAGGTCGCCCGACCCGGTCTTCACGGCGGTCTGTCCGTTGCTGGCTGCCACCCGCACGTCGCCGGACCCGGTCGAGATCGAGGCCGCGGCGTCGATCTCGCCGATGACGACGTCGCCGGAGCCGCTCTTGATCCTGACCGCCTCGCGGGCCGCGTCGACGCGGATGCCGCCGGAGCCGGTCTCGACGACGAGTGCGCCGGTGGCCGTGCCGATCCGGACGTCTCCGGAGCCGCTGCGCAGCTTGGCGGTGCCGATCGACCCGTGCAGGTCGATGTCGGCGCTGCCGGTCCGGACGATCACGTCGGTCCCGGTCGGCGCGATGACGCGGACGTCGAGCGGGGAGTCGCCGCCGAACAGGCCGCCGCGGCGGGGTCCGACCACCGAGATCGTGCGCCCGTCCTCGCGGACCATCGCCTGCTCGGCATCACGGCCGGCGATCTCGACCTGGGTCTGTGCCGTCTCGGTCGCGGTGATGTCGACGACGCCCTTGCCGATCTCGACGAAAAGCTCGACGGGCTGGGGGGTCTCGAAGCGGTAGTGGGGCATGGTGCGGGCTCCTGGTCGTGGATGCGGTCGTGGGTGTGGTCGTCCGCGGGGCCGGCGGCGCCGGACCCGGAGGTGGGAGAGCGGTGCTGTGGTGTTGGTTCGGTATCGGTCTCGACACGCCGGTCGCGGCTTCGTGTCTCAGTCGCGCGGCTCGCTCGACCACCATCAGCGGATCCGCTGGCGCGTCTCCGCTAGACCCAGCCGGACATGCGCCTGCCGGACCTGGCGCCGCCCATCGGGTCGCCGCCGCCGACGAAGGGGATGCTCGAGAGGTCGATGTCGACGTTGATCGCACCCTCGCGGGTCGCGCCGCGGACGACGTTGACCAGCCAGGTGTTGAGTGAGCTGCCCGACCGGGAGGCGAGCTCCTCGGCGCGGGCCTTCACCGACTCGGGGATGCGGAGCGTGATCCGGGCGACGTTGCCGTCGTCGGGGTCGTCGTCCGGCGGGGGCGGGGGTGTCGCCGCCGATCGGTCCGGGCCGGTGTCGACGACGAAGTCGAGCTCGCGGCCGCTGAGGCGGACCTCGACCCCGCCGCTCGGCATCTCCGCAGTGATCTCTGCAGTCGCCTGGGAGATCGCCTCCATCATCGCCAGCCGGGCGGCCGGCTCGAGGGTGAACGCGAGCCGCTCGGTCGCGTCGCGTGCTTGCGGACCCGCAGCCTCGGCGGCGGCCAGCAGGTCGCGACGCAGGCCCTCGACGTACGGGGTGATGTCCATGTGCATCACTGTGACATCACTATGACGTCACAGTCAAGCCATAGTGATGTCAGATCGGCATCGTCGGCGTCGGCACGTCCGTCGACGGCGCCCGGCCGCGGCGCGGAGGTTTGTCGGCGCGGGCGACCGGGCACGACCACCGACGGTCTGTCGTCGGGAGTGAGTGAGGCCGTCCATGCCGGGTCTGAGCGCGCAGGTCCCTCAGGTGCTGAGTCCCACCGTGCTGGCGAGCACGATTATCGACGCCAGCGCGGTCGACTACCTGATCGTCGGCATGTACTTCGCCGTCGTCCTCGGCATCGGGATCCTGTCGCGCCGCCAGGTCTCCGACTCCCTCGACTTCTTCCTGTCCGGTCGCTCGCTGCCGGCGTGGGTCACCGGCCTGGCGTTCATCTCGGCGAACCTCGGGGCCGTCGAGATCATGGGCATGTCGGCGAACGGCGCCGAGTTCGGGCTCCCGACGGTGCACTACTTCTGGGTCGGCGCCGTCCCGGCCATGCTGTTCCTCGGCGTCGTGATGATGCCGTTCTACTACGGCTCGAAGGTCCGCTCGGTCCCGGAGTTCATGTTCCGGCGGTTCGGCACCGGGGCTCACCTGGTCAACGCGATCTCGTTCGCGATCGCGCAGCTCCTGATCGCCGGCATCAACCTGTTCCTGCTCGGCAGCATCATCCACGCGCTGCTCGGCTGGCCCTTGTTGATCGCGACCGTCGTCGCCGCCCTGGTCGTGCTGTCCTACATCACCCTCGGTGGTCTGAGCGCCGCGATCTACAACGAGGTGCTCCAGTTCTTCGTGATCGTCGCGGCCCTGCTCCCGCTCACCCTGATCGGCCTGCACCGGGTCGGCGGCTGGGGCGGCCTCACGGACGGGATCACCGAGGCGGCCGAGCAGCACCCCGACCAGATCGCCCCGGCGGCCGACCAGCTCAGCTCGTGGCCCGGCACGGCACTGACCGGCTTCAGCTCCGACTTCCTCTCGGTCGTCGGGATCGTCTTCGGGCTCGGGTTCGTGCTCTCGTTCGGCTACTGGACCACAAACTTCGTGGAGGTCCAGCGCGCGATGGCGTCGGACTCGATCTCCTCGGCCCGCAAGACCCCGATCATCGGCTCCTACCCGAAGATGTTCGTCCCGTTCATCACCATCGTGCCCGGCATGATCGCGGCGGTGCTGGTGGGTGAGATCGCCTCGGTGAAGTCGGGCGGCTCGGTCGACGGCGGGTCGTCGGGGGACGGCGTCACCTACAACGACTCCTTGCTCTACCTGATGCGTGACGTGCTCCCCAACGGTCTGCTCGGCGTCGCCATCGCCGGCCTGCTGGCGGCGTTCATGGCCGGGATGGCGGCCAACGTCTCGGCGTTCAACACGGTGTGGAGCTACGACCTCTGGGAGCGCTACATCGTCAAGGGCCGCAGCGACGGCTACTACCTGGTCGTCGGCCGGGTCGCGACGGTGGCTGCGGTCTTCATCGCCGTCTTCACCGCGAGCTTCGCGGGCAACTACTCGAACATCATGAACTACCTGCAGACGCTGTTCGGGTTCTTCAACGCTCCGCTGTTCGCCACCTTCATCGTCGGCATGTTCTGGAAGAGGATGACGCCGACCGCCGGCTGGGTCGGCCTGGTCGGCGGCACGCTGGCCGCCGTCCTGGTCGGGGTTGCGAGCCAGGACGCGCTCGGCTCCCTGAGCCAGGGCTGGATCGCGATCAGCGGTCAGGGCGCGTCGTTCGTCGCCGCCGGTGCGGCGTTCGTCGTCGACGTCGTCCTCAGCATCGTGGTGTCGTGGGTGACCAAGCCCAAGCCCGTCGAGGAGCTGCGCGGGCTGGTCTACTCCGAGACCCCGAAGGAGGACCTCGTCGACCCGGACGAGAAGTCCTACCCGTGGTACCGCCGCACGCTGCCGCTGGCCGGCCTCGCACTGGTCCTCGTCGTCATCTTGAACGTTCTCTTCTGAGAGGCTGGGAGCCATGGCAACGACTCGCCACACCGCGGGCGCCTTCGACAT
The DNA here is from genome assembly GCA_049593675.1 of Nocardioides sp. Taxonomy (GTDB): domain Bacteria; phylum Actinomycetota; class Actinomycetes; order Propionibacteriales; family Nocardioidaceae; genus Nocardioides. Next base: position 3,660 of record JBAWHI010000148.1, on the reverse strand, counting down.
CCGCAACGTGATCGGCGGCCTGATCGGCGCGTACGGCGTGATCCTCACCCTGATGGGCCTCTTCGCCGACCAGGAGTCCGACAAGACCGGCGGCGTGAACGCCAACCTGTGGGCCGGCCTCGTGATGCTGGCCTTCGGGGTCGTCTTCGTCGCCTGGGCCCGGCTGCGACCGGTGGTGGTGCCCGAGGAGCAGGACGACCCTCAGGACTCCGGGGCCGCGTAGGGGGCGACGGCCACGATCTCGGCGCCGTCGCGCACGACGTCGACCCGGACGCCGCAACCGGCGCGGTCCGGTGGGCGGATCAGCACCGCGAACGCGTCGCCGGCGACGGTGCCGTCGCCGGCGGTCGGTGGGCCGGGGGCGCCGCAACCGCGGGCCTTGTCGGACGCGGGGATGATCCGGATCTCCGGGACGGCGTACGCCACGGGCTCCTCGCTCACGAGCCGCACCTGCTCGGAGGCGGACCGGAGACCGTCGAAGACGCCGGTCGCGTCCCAGGACGCTCGCTCCCTCGCCGCGGCGCGGTCGAGCACGACGCGCGGGCCGTGCGCCGGATGGACGGAGACCCGGTCGGCGAACCGCGGCGCGGGTCCGCGGCCGTTGGCGAAGTCCACCAGCTGCCAGGCCCACTCCCGGTCGGTGTAGTCGGCCAGGCAGGCGACGTCGGCGGGCAACGCGGTGAACACGGTGACCGGGTCGCCGCGCTCGACGACCGTCCCGGTCGGCGGGTCGCTGGCCACCACGCGGTCCAGGATCTCGCAGGCGCGGAACGGCTCGAGCGTCACCGTCAGGCCCCGGTCCTCGAGGGCGGCGCGGGCCGTGTCGCCGTCGTAGCCGAACAGCGACGGCACCTGGTCGCTGCCCAGACGGTCCGGATCGGGCTCGGCGGTGCGGGTGAGCACCATGACGACGCCGAGGGCTACCAGTCCCGCGAGGGCCGCCCCCAGCACCGCGAGACCCAGGCGCCGCCGGCGCGCAGCGTGCGGGGGTGCGCCGAGCACCGCCTCGCGCAGCGCCGCCCGGACGAGCGGATCGGGGTCGTCGGCGCGCCGGATCCGGCGACGGTGGGCGTCGAGCACCCGGCGTACGACGACGGGCGCCTCGTCCTCCGGCACGCCGAGGTCGACGGCGGTCCGGAGCAGTGCGTGCCAGCGGGCGTCGAGGTAGTCCGCCGGGTCCATGCCCCCAGTGTCGCCCGCGGACCTACGGCTCCCCCAGGAGCGTGGAGACCGCCACCAGTCGACCGTCCTCGACGAACAGCTGGACCGCGAAGTTCTGGGCGCACGTCTGGGTGGAGCCGTCGGCCGGGACGATCACGACTCGGTCGAGCTTCGTGAGGCCGGGCGGGAGCGGGCCGTACGTCGGCAGGCAGCTGCCCTGCGGCCGCTCGGCGTAGGCGACGTCGCCGTGGTGGCGCAGCGCGACGAGCGGTGACAGCGGGCAGGTGTGGCCGGCGTAGCCGCCGGTCTCGGTGCACGTGGCCCAGGCCGCCCGCTGCCCCGCCCGCTGCCGGGCGACGAACCCGGTGAACGCGTTGCCGAGGTAGAGGTCGACCTGGTCGGTCACCGGCGGCGGGTCGCCGCCGCGCGCGAAAGCGCGGAAGGCGCGAGCGACGTCGGCCGGGTCCAGTCGGCTCGCCGGCTGCGCGGTGGGGTTGGTCGTCGGGCTCGTGGACCGGGTGACACCGGCGGTCGCGTCCGGGAGAGTCGTCCCCGGGTCGCTGGTCGCGACGCGCTCCTGCCCGCACCCCGAGGCGAGCGCCAGGAGTGCGGCCGTGGTGGCGAGCAGCCGAGTCCGCACGCGGCCACGGTACCCACGCCTCGACGCGGTCGGTGGGATCAGAGGTCGAAGAGCGACCCGGCCCCGGAGATGTCGACGTCGGTCTTCGGCTGGTGCGCCGGACCGTTCGGCGCCGGCTTCGGCTGCTCCTGCTCCGGCGCGGTCTCCGCAGCCTCCTCGACCGGGGTCGTCGACTCGGTCGACGTGGCGGCGTCCTCGGGCTCCGGATCGGTCTCGGCAGGCTCGGCAGGCTCGGCCGGGCCAGGCTCCGGCTCGGCGGGCGTGGTCTCCGCTGCCGGCTCGTCGCTGGCCGCCGCGGTCGCGGCGGCGCTCAGGGCCACCGGGTCGGGCTTGCCCGAGTCGGCTGGTGCCGGGTCGGCTGGTGCCGGGGCCGAGGCCGTCGGTGTCGGGTCTGGGGCCGCCGGCTCGGTCTCCGGCTCCCGGCTCCCGGCAGCCTCGCTCGACGGGGCCGCCGGCTCCGGGGCGGCGATGTCGAACAGCGATCCGCCCTCGGGGATCACGGCCGAGGGGGCGGGCACCGCGCGAGCCTCGCCGGACGCCGGCTCGGGCGCCGATGCCGGCCCGGTCTGGGCCTCCGGCTCCGGTGCCGTCTCCGTCTCCGTCTCCGCGTCGGGCGCGGGGTCCGCCTCTGGCTCGTCGGCCGCCGTGGGCTCGGCCTTCGGGGCCGCCGGCTCCGGGGCGGCGATGTCGAACAGGGACCCGCTCTCGGGGATCGCGGCGGCCGGGGTCGAGGCAGCCGGTGCCGGCTCGGACGTCGGCTGGGACGTCGGCTGGGACTGTGCCGGGGACTTCGGCTTCTCCGCCGCGGGCGACGCCGCGGGCTCCTTCGGCTCCGGGGTCGCGATGTCGAACAGGGACCCGCTCTCGGGGATCTCGGCCGTCGGGGTCGCTCCGGGCGCCGCATCCCCCGTCGCGGACGTCGGCTCCTCCTCCGCGGGCGGGGCCTGCTTCGCGGGGCTCGGCTGGGGTGTCTCGTCCGCGCCGAGGTCGAACAGCGATCCGCCGGACCCGAGGTCGGGTGCGGGCTTCGCGGGCGCCGACGTCTCCGGCTGCTCGGCCTCCGGCTCGGCGGTGGCCTCGGGCTCGGTCTGCTCGGCCTCGGGGTCCGCTGGCGCCTGATCCCCGCCGATGTCGAAGAGCGACCCACCGGAGGAGGCGGGCCTGGCGGCCGCAGCCTCCTCGGCGACCGACTTGCCCGCCGCTGCGGTGTCCGGCTCGGCGGTGGCGGCCTCGGGCTCGTCGAAGAGCGAGGAGCCGCCGGAGGCCTTCGCGGCCGGTCCGGTGTCCTCGGTGTCGACGACGGTCTCGTCGGTGATGGTCGCGTCGCCCGCCTCGGGCTCGGCCTTGGTCTCGACCGGCTTCGCGCCGGCCTTCGCGCCGGCCTTCGTGTCGGCCTGCGTGTCGGGGCTCGTCGCGGCGGCGGCAGCCGGGGCAGCGCTCGCACCGGCGCCGGGGGCCATCTTGGTGGCCATCTCGCCCTTGACCGACGCGAGCAGCATCTGCGCGACGTCGAGGATCTCGACCTCCTCGCGCGCCTCGCCCTTGGCCTGCTGGGCGGTGAGCCCGTCGGAGAGCATCACCCGGCAGAACGGGCAGCCCACCGCGATCTGGTCGGCGCCGGTCTCGACGGCCTCGACGGTGCGGTTGACGTTGATCCGCTCGCCGAGGTTCTCCTCCATCCACATCCGGGCACCGCCGGCGCCGCAGCAGAACGACCGCTCCGAGTTGCGCTCCATCTCGACGACCTCGGCGCCTGGCAGCACCTGGAGCAGCTCGCGCGGCGGGGTGTAGACGCCGTTGTGGCGACCGATGTAGCACGGGTCGTGGTAGGTGATCGAGCGCTGGTGGGCGCCGGCGCC
>JBAWHI010000147.1:0-18444 GCA_049593675.1 Nocardioides sp. | reverse complement strand
CTGCTCGGCTACAAGGGCGGCGTCATCCTGCTCGTGGGGGAGGAGTACGGGTTCTCCAACAACCTCACGCAGTACGACGACTTCGACCCGGGCAGCATGTTCCGGGCCGAGGAGATGGAGCCGTTCTCGTTCGAGATCGACGACTTCGACGTCGAGTGGCTCACCACCGGTCGCGCCGCCGGCCAGGCTCGCGGGTTCGTCTCGCACCTCGCCTACCAGGAGACACCGGACGCGGAGGTCCAGGAGTACGACCTGAAGGTCAACCACCCGCTGACCATCGGCGACACCGACGTCTTCCTCATCGGCCACGGCTACGCACCGGTGATCACGGTGACCGACGGCAACGGCGACGAGGTCGCGGGAGGGCCGACGATCTTCTTGCCGACCGACCAGTCGTTCCGGTCCTTCGGCGTGGTCAAGGCCCCGGGCGCCGAGCCGACCCAGATCGGGCTCGAGGGCGAGTTCTATCCCACGGTGGGCTTCTCCCGGGAGACCGGCAGCTACTACTCGCTGCTCGGCAAGCCGGTCGACCCGCTGGTCTCGATGCTCGTCTACACCGGCGACCTCGGGACGGCCAGCGGGGCGGGACAGTCGGTCTACTCCCTGGACAAGTCGTCGGTGAACATGCTGACCAAGCCGAACGGGACGCCGTACCGCATCGACCTGCGGCCCGGTGAGTCGGTGGACCTCCCGAACGGCCTGGGCACGGTGAGCTTCGACGGGCTCGAGCGCTGGAACAAGATCCAGATCAGCCAGACCCCGGGCAAGCTCATCGCGCTCGCCGGTGTCGTGCTCGCGCTGATCGGGCTGCTCGGGTCGCTGTTCATCCGGCCGCGACGGGTCTGGGTTCGCGCCCGTCAGGACGGGGACGGCACACTGGTCGAGGTCGCCGCACTCGACCGGTCCGGTGGCGGCGACGTCACCGCCGTGATCGACGAGATCGTGGCCGCCCTGCAGGACCGACGAGAGGACAGGTCGTGACCGACGCCGCGTGGGAGAGTCTCAGCAACCAGGCCGTCGCGGCCTGTGGGCTCGTCTACTTCCTGGCCCTGCTCGTGCACCTCGTCGAGTGGGCCTCGTTGCGCAAGGTCCCGGTCGCCGCCGGCGCGAGCTCCGTGGAGTCGGCCGACATCCCCGGCGGCATCGCCGTCGCCACCGGCCCCGACGGTGTCGGCGTCGAGGAGTCGCGGGCGCGGCGCACGGCGCTGTTCGGCCGGCTCGGCTACCTCCTCACCTGCCTCGGCGTCGCGATCCAGTTCGTCGCGCTCCTCGCGCGCGGCATGGCCGCCGACCCCAACCGGGTGCCCTGGGGCAACATGTACGAGTTCACGCTGGCCGGCACCTTCGTGGTCGCGCTGCTCTACGTGGTGCTCTACCGGCGGCTGAACCTCGCGTGGATGGCGCCGATCGTGCTGACCTTCGTCGTCAGCGTGCTGATGGTCGCCGTGATCTGGCTCTACGCGCCGGTCGCGCCGCTGACCGAGGCGCTCTCGTCGTACTGGCTGGTGATCCACGTCGTCTCGGCCATCATCGCCACCGGTGCGTTCACCCTCGGCGGCATCACGTCGGCGCTCTACCTCGTCAAGGAGCGCAGGCCCGACACGACGACCGGCTACATCGCCCGGCTGCCGAAGCCCGAGGTGCTCGACCGGGTCTCCTACCGCCTGCACGCCTTCGGCTTCCCGGTGTGGACGTTCGCCGTGCTGATCACCGGCCCCATCTGGGCGCACCAGGCCTGGTCGTCGTACTGGAACTGGGACCCCAAGGAGGTCTGGGCGTTCATCACCTGGGTCGTCTACGCGGCCTACCTGCACGCCCGCACGACCGCCGGGTGGAAGGGGCGCAACGCCGCCATCCTCGCGCTGGTCGGCCTGGCGACACTGTGGTTCAACTTCATCGGGATCAACTACTTCTCCACGACGAGCCAGCACTCGTATGCCGACGGAGCGCCTGCGCTGGTCGAGCCGGCTGCTCACAGCGGCCCGCTCGTCTAGCCGCCGGGGCTGGACCTACTCGGGGGCCTACCCGGGGCCGACCCGGATCTACTCGGGGTCCTCCGGGTGCTTGCGCTTGCGATCCAGGTCGCGCAGGAAGTCGGGATCGTCGTCGGGCCCGATGAAGCGCGGTGGCTGCGGCTTGGGCCGCGGGCGAAGCTGCGGCGTCGGTGCGATGCCGCGCTTCTGGATCGCGCGGGTGGTCAGGTAGACGACCACCGCGATCAGGATCACGACCAGCAGGATCTTCAGCACCCCTCCAGAGTAGGCACCCAGTGGTCATGCCTACTCTGAATCCCGTGAAGGAGTTCTGGATCTACACCGCGCTGCGGCTCGTGCTGTTCCTCGGATCGCTCGGAATCGTCGTCGGGGTCTGGTTCCTCTTCGCCGACACCGTCCCGATCCTGCCCGCGCTGATCCTCGCGCTCGTGATGAGCGGCATCGGCTCGTACTTCCTGCTCAACCACCAGCGCGAGGCGCTGGCCCGGCGGGTCCAGGGACGTGCTCAGCGGATGACCTCGAAGATGGACGAGATGAAGTCCAAGGAGGACACCGACTGACGTCGGCGATGTCCGGCGCGGTGGCGGTCAGTCCTTGCGGCGGTCGAGCTGGCGGCGCACCCGGCTCTCGGACTGGCCGAGGATCCGGGCCAGCAGCGGCACTCGGAAGCGGTAGGCGAGCACTGCGCCGACGATGAGCAGCAGCAGGATCCAGAACATGGCTCCAGCCTACGGCGGGGGCGGTTATCGGCACACGATGAGCGCGGCGGCGACCAGGACGGCCCAGAGCAGCTCGGCCAGGCCGGTCTCCTGGAGCACCGGGATCAGCCCGGGTCCCGTGGCTCCCGAGAGCACGGTGCGGGTGGCGGGAGCCGCCAGCACCAGGAAGCCGAGACCGACCAGGACGCACCAGGACGTCACGGCGGCGACGAGCACGACCGCGGCGGCGGCGACCAGCACCAGCAGCGCGTAGAGCAGCCGGGTCCGCCGGTCGCCGAGCTTGACCGCCAGGGTGCGCTTGCCCGCCTCGGTGTCGGTGGGGATGTCGCGCAGGTTGTTGGCGACCAGGATCGCGCAGGCCAGCGAGCCGACACCCACAGCGGCCCAGAGGGCGGCCCACTCCCAGGTCTCGGTCTGGACGTACGTCGTGCCGATGACCGCGACCAGGCCGAAGAAGACGAACACCATGACCTCGCCGAGGCCGAGGTAGCCGTAGGGGTTCGAGCCGCCGGTGTAGAACCACGCGGCGAGCAGGCACACCAGGCCGACCGCGACCAGCCACCAGGCCGTCGTCGCGGCCAGGACCAGCCCGGCGACCCCGGCGACGCCGAACGCGAGGAAGGCCGCCCGCTTCACCGCGGACGCCGCAGCGGCGCCGGAGCCGACCAGGCGCATCGGGCCGACCCGGTCCGCGTCGGTGCCCCGGATGCCGTCGCTGTAGTCGTTGGCGTAGTTGACCGCCACCTGGAGCGCGAGGGCGACGACGAGGGCGAGCAGGGCCTTCCACCACACCACCGCGTCGACGTACGCCGCGACACCGGTCCCGGCGAGCACCGGCGAGACGGCGGCGGGAAGGGTCCGGGGACGGGCGCCGGCGAGCCACTGAGCGGGAGTTGCCACGACCAAGGATTCAAGCAGTTCGCGTCTGCTCTAGCCTCGGGCGGGTGGAGATCGACGGTGTGGCGGCGTGGTTGGCCGCCGACGAGCCCGAGCCGTGGGTCGTCGAGACGTCGGGCTCGACCGGTGAGCCCAAGCGGGTGCTGCTCTCCCGCGACGCCGTCCTGGCCTCGGTGCGGGCCAGCGCTCAGCGGCTCGGGGGGAGCGGGCGCTGGCTGCTGGCGCTGCCCCCGTCGTACGTCGCCGGTCTCCAGGTCGTCTGCCGGTCGCTGGTCGCCGGTCACGACCCGGTCGTGCTCGCCGACCACGGCGACTTCGCCACCGCGAGCGCTGCCCTCGGCGACGACCACCGGTTCGTGAGCCTCGTGCCCACCCAGCTGCACCGGCTGCTCGACACCGATGCCGACGCGCTCCGGACCTTCCACACGGTGCTGCTCGGCGGTGGACCGATCGACGCCGCGCTGCGTCGGCGCGCGGCGGAGGAGGGGGTGACGGTCGTCGCCACCTACGGCTCCGCCGAGACGGCGGGCGGCTGCGTCTACGACGGGCACCCGCTCGACGGCGTCGCCGTGGCGCTCGACGCCGACGGCCGCATCCGGATCGGCGGACCCACCCTCTTCGAGGGCTACGACGGTGATCCGGTGCGCACCGCAGAGGCGTTGGCCGACGGCTGGTTCCGCACCTCCGACGCCGGTCGGTTCGACGAGGACGGCAGGCTGCAGGTGCTCGGCCGGCTGGACGACATGGTCATCAGCGGCGGCGTCAACGTGCCCGCTCCGGCCGTCGCCGCCCGGCTGCGCGAGCACCCGGACGTCACCGCGGTCGAGGTGCTCGGCGTGCCCGACGAGGAGTGGGGCAGCCGGGTCGTCGCGTTCGTGGTCGGCGGGCTCGACGCCGGCACGGTCCGCGCCTGGGTGGCCGAGCGACACCCGCGCTCCTGGGCGCCGCGCCAGGTCGTCCTGCTCGACACGATCCCGCTGCTCGGCAACGGCAAGCCGGACCGCGTGAGGCTGCGGGAGCTCGCATGATCGTGTGGTCGCTCCCGATGCGGACCAGGTTCCGCGGCATCACGGTCCGCGAGGGCGTGCTCGTCCGAGGTGCGGCGGGATGGGGGGAGTGGAGCCCGTTCCTGGAGTACGACGCCCGCGTCGCGGAGCCGTGGCTGCGCTGCGCCGAGGAGGCCGCGGCCGGCGACTGGCCGGAGCCGCTGCGCGACACGGTCCCGGTCAACGTCACGGTGCCCGCGGTCGGTCCCGAGCAGGCGCACGCCATCGTCTCGCGCGGTGGCTGCAGCACCGCGAAGGTGAAGGTCGCCGAGCCCGGTCAGACGCTCGCCGACGACCAGGCCAGGCTGGAGGCCGTCCGCGACGCGCTCGGCCCCGACGGCCACGTACGCGTCGATGCCAACGGGCTCTGGGACGTCGGCACGGCGGTCGCGTCGATCGTGGTGCTCGACCGGGCGGCCGGTGGCCTGGAGTACGTCGAGCAACCGGTCGCCTCCGTCGAGGACCTCGCCCGGGTTCGGCGCGCGGTCGGCGTCCCGATCGCCGCCGACGAGTCGATTCGCCGCGCCGAGGACCCCTACCGCGTGCGCGACCTCGAGGCCGCGGACGTGGCGGTGCTCAAGGTGCAGCCGCTGGGCGGCGTACGTGCCTGCCTGCGGATCGCTGAGGACATCGGCCTGCCCGTCGTCGTGTCCTCCGCGCTGGAGAGCAGCGTGGGGATCGCGGCCGGGGTCGCGCTGGCCGCCGCGCTGCCGGAGCTGCCGTACGCCTGCGGCCTGGCGACCGTCCAGCTGCTCGAGCACGACGTCGTGTCCGAGCCGCTGCTGCCGGTGGCAGGCGCGCTGCCGGTGCGGGTGCCGGTCGTGGACGAGTCGCTGGCCCACGCGGCGCCGGCCCGAGTGGCGCACTGGGAGGCCCGACTGGCCGAGGTGCGGGCCCTGCGGCAGGATCGGACCTCGTGACTGCGACTGCGACCGAGACCGCCCGCGCGGTGGTGACGGCGCTGGTCGAGGCCGGCGTCACCGAGATCGTCCTCGCGCCCGGCTCGCGCAACGCGCCGCTGTCCTTCGCGGCGTACGACGCGGCGTCGGTCGGGCTGCTGCGACTCCACACGCGCATCGACGAGCGCACCGCCGGCTTCCTGGCGCTCGGACTGACCCGCACCGGCCGTCGCGCCGCGGTGATCTGCACCTCCGGCACAGGGGTCGCCAACCTGCACCCCGCCGTCCTCGAGGCCGCCCACGCCGGCGTCGACCTCGTCGTCGTCACGGCGGACCGGCCCGCGCGCCTGCGGGGCACCAGCGCCAACCAGACCACCGACCAGGTCGGCGTCTTCGGGCCGTTGGTCCAGACCCAGGACGCGACGGTGTCGCTCGACCTCCTCGTCGCCGGACCGGTGCACCTCAACGTCCCGCTCGACGAGCCGCTCCTGCCGCCGGGGCGGTGGATCCCGGACCTGACGCCCGGCCAGGGCGTCGCCCGGATCCGCCCCGCCGTGCACGTCACGATCCCGACCGGACCTCGCACCGTGGTCGTCGCCGGGGACGACGCCGGCCCGCCGGCGCGGATGCTGGCGGAGGCGGCCGGTTGGCCGCTGCTCGCCGAGCCGAGCAGCGGGTCGCGCACCGGGGCGAACGCGATCCGCACCTACCGGCTGCTGCTGGCGTCGGGGCTGGGGGACCGCATCGAGCGGGTGGTCGTCTGCGGCCATCCGACGCTGTCGCGCCCGGTCAGTCGCCTGCTCGCCCGCCCGGACGTGCACGTCGTCGACACCCCGGCGGACGGGGTGTGGGCCGAGCGGCCGTTCCCGGTCGACGAACGACTTCCCACCGTGCCGGCGGTCGAGACGCCCGACGAACCGACGTGGCTGGCCGAGTGGCACGCCGCCGACGCCGCCGTCGGCCGCCGGCTGGACGCCCTGCTCGCGGACGAGGCCGAGCTGACGCCGTACGAGGTGGCCGGCGCCGTCGCCCGCGCGCTGCCCGAGGGGGGGCTGCTGGTGGTCGGCGCCTCCAGCCCGATCCGCGACCTGGACCTGATGGTCCCGCGCTACCGGGTCGGCGCCCGGCGCAAGGTCCTGGCGAACCGGGGCCTGTCCGGCATCGACGGCACCGTCTCGACCGCGATCGGTGCCGCGCTCGGTCGCCCCGACAGCAGCCGGGCGCTGGCGCTGATGGGCGACGTGACGTTCCTGCACGATGCGGGCGGCCTGGTCCTCGGCCCCCAGGAGGCGGCCCCGGACCTGACGATCGTGGTCGTCAACGATGACGGCGGCTCGATCTTCACCATGCTCGAGCAGGGCGACCCGGCCTACGACGACCGCTACGAGAAGCTGTTCGGCACCCCGCACGGCGTCGACCTCGCGAGCCTCTGCGCGGCCACCCGCACCCCGCACCTGCGTGTCACCAGCCTCCCGGAGCTCGAGCAGGCGCTGGCCAGCCCCAACGGCGGGATCGAGGTCGTCGAGGCCGTCGTACGCCGCGACAATCGCCGCGAGCTCGACGAGCGGATCCGCTCGCTGCGACCCTGACGGTTCGGCGTCGGCCTGGTCGTTGGTCGAGCAGCGAAGGCGCTCTGCGCCTGAGCGTCCGTCGAGACCCGGTGGGTGGGTCGTTGGTCGAGCAGGGAAGGCGCTCTGCGCCTGAGCGTCCGTCGAGACCCCTGGTGTGGACCGTGCTGGGTTGGCTGCGGGGGTCTCGACAGGCTCGACCGCCGGAGGCGCCGCCACGGGGCCGGCCCGGCCGGGTGGCGCAGCCCAGGTGACCCGTCGTCCGGGAGGATGGGCGCGTGGAGGTCGCCCTGTTCGTCGTCGCCCTGCTCGTCGGCGTGCTCGCGGGCGTGGGCGTGGCTCGTCGGATCGGAGTGCCGTCGCCACTGCTGCTGGTCGTGGCCGGCGTCGGTGCGTCGTTCCTGCCGTTCGTCCCGCAGGTCCAGCTCGAGCCCGACGTCGTGCTCCTCGGGCTGCTCCCGCCGCTGCTCTACTCGACCGCGATCTCGTCCTCGCTGGTCGACTTCAAGGCCCATCGACGCACGATCGTGCTGCTCTCGGTGGGGTTGGTCCTCTTCACCGCCGTCGGCGTGGCCTGGGTGGTGCACGAGATGATCCCGGGCATCTCCTGGCCGGTGGCGATCGCGGTGGGCGCCGTCGTCGCTCCACCGGACGCGGTCGCCGCCACCGCGATCGGCCGCCACATCGGACTGCCCCGGCGGATCGTGACGATCCTCGAGGGCGAGTCGCTGTTCAACGATGCGACGGCCCTGGTCACGCTCCGCACGGCACTCGCCGCGGCGACGGTCGGTGTGCAGCTGTGGGAGGTCGGCCTCGACTTCCTGGTCGCGTCGGTCGGCGGCGCGCTGATCGGCCTGGCGGCGTACCTCATCGTCGCGCGGCTGCGTCGACGGATCACCGACCCGGTGTTCGACGTCGGGCTGTCGTTCGTGATCCCGTTCGCCTGCTTCCTGCTCGCCGAGGAGGTCCACGCGTCCGGCGTGATCGCCGTGGTCGTGGCCGGGCTGCTGCTGGGGCACAAGGCGCCGATCCTCCAGACCGCGCAGTCCCGGATCGCCGAGCGGATCAACTGGCGCACCGTCGCGTTCCTGCTGGAGAACACGGTCTTCGCGCTGATCGGCCTGCAGGCCCAGTGGATCCTCCAGGACCTCTCCGCCAGCTCGCTGTCGAGCACCAGGATCGCCGCGGTGTGCGCGGCCACGCTGGCCGCGGTGATCGCGCTGCGGTTGGTGTGGGTCTTCGGCACGAGGTACGCCCTCGTGCGGCCGACCCCGGACCAGGTCACCGGGCACGTCCCACCCTGGTCGTACACCTTCCTGCTGGGCTGGGCAGGCATGCGCGGTGTGGTCACCCTGGCGGCGGCGTTCGTGATCCCCGCCGACATCGAGCATCGCGAGGTGCTGCTGATGATCGCGTTCACCGTGGTGGCCGGGACGCTGCTGATCCAGGGCCTGACGCTGCCGTCGCTGGCCCGACTGCTGCGGGTGCCGACCCCGGACCCGCTCGACGACGCCCTCGCCCGGGCGACGTTGCTGCAGCAGGCGTCCAAGGCCGCGCTGGAGGAGCTCGAGACCGTCGAGCACGACGACCGCACCGGCGTGATCGACCTGGTCCGCCAGCGCCTGGACCAGCGCAACTTCGCCGCCTGGGAGCGACTCGGCACGACCGCGGACCACGAGTCGCCGGCGGCGATGTACTACCGGGTCCGGATGCAGCTGATCGAGGCGGAGCGCCGCCGGGTCCTGGAGATCCGCGACGCCGGCTCGGTCCCGTCCGAGGTGGTCGCCGACGTGCTCGCGCTGCTCGACGTCGAGGAGTCGATGCTCGACAGCGCCGAACAGGGCCGCGACGAGACGGCGTCGTACGCCGCGCGGCGCTGGTCGGTCGGCGACGTCTGCGACGACCTCGAGCGGTATCGGGACGTCAGCACCGAGCCCGCGACGTACTGCCAGGCGTGCCGTGAGGAGGGCACCCACTGGGTGGCGCTGCGGCGCTGCCTGGACTGCGGTGAGGTCGCCTGCTGCGACTCCTCGCCTCGCCGGCACGCGACGGCGCACTTCCACGAGTCCCAGCACCCGGTCATGCAGTCCGCCGAGCCCGGCGAGGACTGGCGCTGGTGCTTCGTCCACCACCTCACCGGATGACCGCTGACCTGTCACAAATGCGTGCCCGAGCCACGCTGACCTGTCAGGAATGCATGCCCGAGCCACGCTGACCTGTCAGGTATTCATGCCCGAGCCACGCTGACCTGTCAGGAATGCACACCCGGGCCACGCTGACCTGTCAGGAACGGCGAGCCATTGCTGACAGGTCAGTGGTGTTCCAGTGACCATTGCTGACAGGTCAGCGGTTGCGGAGCAACCAGAAGTGACAGGTCAGCGGTGGTGGAGCAACCAGAAGTGACAGGTCAGCGGACGGGGTCGAAGGTGATGGGGAAGCGCAGGGCGCCGGTGTTCCCGGAGACCGGGAGCCACTCGCCGGGTCCGTCCGGTACGGCGCCCGGCATCCGACGGGCGAGCAGGGGGAGCGCCACCGCCATGTCGGTGCGGGCGACGAAGTGTCCCAGGCAGTGGTGCAGGCCGGCGCCGAAGCCGTGGTGCGGCGGCCGCTGCTGGGTGATGTCGAAGGCCGGGTCCGGCATCGCGGCCGGATCCGTGCCGGCGCTGTGCGAGAGCATCTGCACGATGCCGCCGCGAGGGATGTGCAGTCCCTGGAAGTCGACGTCCTCGAGCGCCTCGCGGGTCACCCAGGTGACGGTCGGGTTGACCCGCATCACCTCCTCCACGGCCTGCTCGCCGAGCTCGGGTCGCTCGCCGAGCAGCCGCCACTGATCGGGGTGGCGCAACAGCGTCTGGAGAGCCAGACCGAGCTGGTTGCGAGTGGTCTCCATGCCTGCGAAGGCCAAGAACACCAGGGCGACGCCGAGCTCGTGCTCGCTGAGGCGGTCGCCGTCGTCGGTGGCCTGCACCAGCGTCGTGACCAGGTCCGCGCGCGGGTGGGCGCGCCGGTCGGCGACGACCTCCTCGACGTAGCCGAGCAGCCCGGTCAGCGCGGCCTCGATCTTCGGCACCTGGTTGCCGACGTCGATCGAGAACGACGCCCCCAGGTCGTCGGCCCACTGCGCCACCTGGTGCCAGTTGTCCTCGGGCAGGCCCAGGAGGACGCAGATGATCCGGGCGGCGTACGGCTCGGCGAACTCGGCGATGAACTCGACCGAGCCGCGGGCGGCGAAGCCGTCGATGAGCTCGTTCGCGAGCGCCTGGAAGCGGGGCCGCATCGCCGCGATCGTCTTGTTGCGGAAGGCCGGCACCATCAGTCGCCGGATCCGGGCGTGGTCGTCGCCCTCGAGGCTGAGCAGGGTCTCCTGCCACCAGTGCGAGAACAACCCGGAGTGGACGCCGTTCTGGGCGGGCCAGCGCGCGTTGCCCTGCCGGAAGCGCCGGTCGCGCAGCAGCGCGCTCACCTCGGCGTAGCGCAGCACCGCCCAGCCCCAGTTCGTCGTCACGTACCAGTCGTCGTCGCGGGCGGCGTGCACCGCCGCGGAGGTGACGTCGAACGTCGGGTCGGAGAGGTCGAAGTAGGTCATCGCCGCACCATCATGGCCTCCCAGGCGTCCAGCACGACGTACGGCGGGTGCGCCTCCCGCCGGCACGCCGCAGGCTGCGCGGCGCCCGCGACGGCGTCGGCGGGCACGACCACCCGCAGGGTCGCCTGCCCGATGCCGGTCACGATGGCATCGTAGGCACCATGCGGATCACCAAGTTCGGCCACGCCTGCGTCCGTCTCGAGCACGACGGCAAGGTCGTCGTCGTCGACCCGGGCGGCTTCACCGAGGTCTCGGCCGTCGACGGCGCGGACAGTGTGCTGATCACCCACGAGCACTTCGACCACTACCTGCCCGACCACCTCCGGGCGACCGACGCGCGGATCTACACGATCGAGGCGGTCGCGGCGAAGATCGGCGCGGACGCGCCCGACCTCGTCGAGCGGGTGACGGTCGTGGCGCCGGGCGACCGCTTCGACCCCGGCATCCCGGCGCGTGCGGTGGGGGAGAAGCACGCCGTGATCCACCCCGAGTTCCCGCGGATCTTCAACAGCGGCTACGTCCTGACGGCGGGGGAGACGAAGGTCTACCACCCCGGCGATGCGCTCACCGAGCCCGGCGAGCAGGTCGACGTGCTGCTCGTCCCGTCGTCGGCCCCCTGGCTCAAGGCGTCCGAGGCCGTCGACTTCGCCCGGGCCGTGAAGGCGCCGCGCAACCTGGCGATCCACGACCGGATCTACACCGAGGCCGCCCACGGCATCCTCGAGCAGCACATGGCCGCGTTCCTCCCGCAGGAGGGGATGGAGTATCTCCGCCGCGCCGACGGCGAGGACCTGTAGCGGCCGAGGTCAGCCTGCGGTCAGGGCATCGCGCATCGGGACGAACTTCGCCTGTGCCTCCGCGAGCTCCGCCTCCGGGTCGGAGTCGGCGACGATGCCGCAGCCGGCGAACAGCCGGACCGTGCTCCCCTCGATCCGGCCGGAGCGCAGGGCGATGCCCCACTCACCGTCGCCGCTGGCGTCCATCCACCCGACCGGGCCGGCGTAGCGGTCTCGGTCCATGCCCTCGATCTCGTTGATCAGGTCGGTGGCGACGCTCGTCGGCGTGCCGCCCACGGCGGCCGAGGGGTGCAGCGCCTCGGCCAGCTGGAGGGAGGAGACGGTGGTCGCGTCGTGCACGACGCCCGCGACGTCGGTGGCGAGGTGCATGACGTTGGGCAGGTGCAGGACGAACGGGGCCTCGGGGACGTTCATCGACGAGCAGTGCGGCTCCAGGGCGTCGGCGACGGAGCGCACGGCGTACTCGTGCTCCTCGAGGTCCTTGGAGGAGCGCGCCAGGGTCGCCGCGAGCGCGAGGTCACGCTCGTCGTCGCCGGTCCTGCGGATGGTGCCGGCCAGCACCCGTGACGTCACCAGCCCGCGCTCGCGTCGGACCAGCATCTCCGGAGTGGCCCCGAACATGCCGTCGACGTGGAAGGTCCAGCACATCGGGTAGCTCTCGGTCAGCCGGCGCAGCGGCCACCGCACGTCGATCGTCTCGTCGGCGGTGGCGACCAGGTCGCGCGCGAGGACGACCTTCTCCAGGTCGCCGCGGCCGATCCGGGCGACCGCGTCGGCGACGACCGACATCCACTGCTCGCCGTTGAGGGCTCCGTCGGCGAAGCTCACCCCGACGGGCGGGGACGGTGCCTCCACGCTCGCCGGGTCGGGGACGGCCACGGGCTGGTCGCCGACGGTGGTGAGCCAGGCGACGTCGCCGCGGCGTCCGACCACGACGCGGGGGACGACGAGCACCGACTCACCGGCCTGGTCGGCGAAGGCGAAGGTGCCGAAGGACACCAGGCCGGTCCCGGGCTCGTTGACGTCGTCGTGGACCCTCGCGCGGGCGGTCGTCTCCCGCCACCACTTGTCGGCGTCGGAGAAGCGGGTGTCGCCGTGGGTGCGCACCTCGGCCGCGACGCCCCAGCCGACCAGGCCGTCACCACGGCGCAGCCAGGTCACCGGGCGGTCGCCCGGGACCAGGTCGAGGAGTCGCGCGGCCTCCTCGAGGTCGAGGCGGACGGTGCGGACGGTCAGCGTCACGGGCTGAGACTACTCAGAGACCCGCGGATTTCCCGCGTCGGGCGTCCGGGTAGCGTCGCCGCACGTGACCACGCGCACTGCTGCCCCCCGCACCTCCACCTGGGCCGGGATCGCCGTCGGCGTCCTCCTGCTGGGCCTGATGGCCGCCTTCGCCATCGTCCTGCCCAAGACCGCCGACGCCGGCGAGGGCGCCTCGCAGCTGGAGCTGGCGCTTCCCGACGAGCTGCCCGGCGGGTACGCCGCCGCGGACCTCCCGAGCTCCTTCGCCGACGGCGAGCTCGCCGAGCAGGCCGAGCAGGTCGCCGAGCAGCAGGCCGCGAGCACCGACTACGGCAACGAGGTGCTGCCCGAGGTGCTCGCGACGCCCGCGGTCACCCGCAGCTATGTCACCAACGGCACCGACGCCGTCTTCGTCCAGGTGATCCAGGCCGAGGGTGGTGCCCTGGCGGCCGGCACGCTGACCGACCCGGAGACCACGGGCGGCGGGGGTGGCACCACGATGGCGACCGTCGGCGACGGCGTCTGCATCCTCACTTACGGCCAGAGCCAGGGCGACTCCGTCGGCGAGCCCGTCTCGAGCCAGTGCCAGGTCACGCGTGACGGCGTCACCGTGCAGCTGCAGTCCAATCAGGTCCCGGCTGCCGACCTGATCGACCTCGCCGATGCCGTGCTCGAGCAGCAGCCCGGCGAGTAGCGCCGATCAGGATCGGTAGACGACGACCGGGTCGCCGATCGCGACCTTGTCGAAGAGCGCCGCGATCGCGTCGTAGTCCCGCACGTTGACGCAGCCGTGCGATGCGCCGTTGTAGCCGACGCTGGCGAAGTCGGAGGAGTAGTGCACGGCCTGGCCGCCGGAGAAGAACATCGCGAACGGCATCGGCGAGCCGTAGAGACGCGAGACGTGGTCCCGGCTCTTCACGTACACGTGGAAGAGACCCTCGCGGGTCGGCGTCGCTGACCCGCCGAACCGGACGTCGACGGTCTGCAGCACCTGTCCACCGACGACCCATCGCAGCGTCTGGCTGGTCTTGTCGATGCAGAGGACCCGGCCGCTCCGGCAGCGTGGGTCGAGCGCGCCGGGCTGGTTCGCGCGGTTGTGCAGCTCGGCGACCGTGGGTGCAGTGGTCATCGCGTGGAGCCGGTTCAGCGTCCGCTGGTCGACCTTGCCGGTCACCGGGATCTCGCGCTTGGCCTGGAAGCCGCGAACGGCGGCCGTCGTGACCTCGCCGTAGGTCCCGGTGACGTCGGCGTTGAACCAGTAGATCTGCTTCAGCCGGGCCTGGAGGTCGCGGACGTCGTCGCCGGCGTCCCCGGGGCTGAGGAGCGGCACCCCGGGAATCAGCGTGGGAGTCGGCGTGGGCGTCGGCTTCGGCGTGCGGGTCGGGGACGGGGTCCGGGAGGGCGCCGCGGCGGGTGTCGTCGCGGGTGTCGCCGTGGGGGTCGGCGGCTCCGGGGTGGGGGCGGGTGTCTCGGGGGCACCGGTGCCGGAGGCGGTCGGACGCCCCGCCGGGTTGTCCTCGAGGACGATGCCGGTGGCGAAGGCGGCCGCGACGAGCAGCGTCGCGACGGCGACGGCTACGAGAAGGCGACGCAGGACCCGCATGGGGCTCTCCTGGGGAAGTAGTGAGCTGGACATGAGGGTGACGCTCTGACGGGGTCGCCGGTTGCACGTCGACGGCGAGTTCTTGGAGTCGTGACCAAGCCGTTACCGGTTCGAGGAGGTGCGAGCGCGCCCCGTAGTCTCTGCGCGTGGTCCGCGCAGAGCTCGACAAGCAGCCGTCCGACGTCCGCAGCATGTTCGACGCCGTCGCTCGACGCTATGACGTCACCAACGACGTGCTGTCGCTCGGTCAGGACCGGCAGTGGCGCAAGGCGGTCATCGCAGCGGTCGACCCCCGGCCGGGGGAGCGGATCCTCGATCTCGCAGCCGGCACCGGTACGTCGAGCCAGCCGTTCGCCGACCGCGGCGCGAACGTCGTGCCGTGCGACTTCTCGCTCGGGATGCTCCGGGTCGGCAAGCGTGCGAAGCCCCACCTGCCGTTCACGGCCGGAGACGGCACCCGGCTGCCCTTCGCCGACGCCGCCTTCGATGCGGTCACGATCTCGTTCGGGCTGCGCAACATCGTCGACCCGCTCGCCGGCCTGCGCGAGCTGCGCCGGGTCACCCGGCCCGGCGGCCGGATCGTGGTGTGCGAGTTCAGCCACCCCACCTGGGCGCCGTTTCGCACCGTCTACCTCGAGTACCTGATGAAGGCCCTGCCGCCGATCGCCCGCGCCGTCTCGTCCTCGCCGGACGCCTACGTCTACCTCGCCGAGTCGATCCGGGCCTGGCCCGACCAGGCGGGCCTCGCCGCGATGATCGGCGATGCCGGCTGGGCCGCCCCCCAGTGGCGCGACCTGTCGGGCGGGATCGTCGCCCTGCACCGCGCCACTCGCTGACGTCGCCGGGTCGCGTCACCCGCGCCCGCCGCGGCGACCCCGGGCCGAATTAGGGCATGCTCTCGTCACCTAAATCGCCAGGTCAGCGGGGATATCGACGTCCGCCGCCGCTTTGGTCACCCCCGGATGCGAGGTCGTTTCGGGAGTGGTTAGATGTGGTGCGGAGCACTTCGTGATTCGGTTCACAAAGTCACAAGGACGCTCCGGCAAGTGGCTCGAAAGAGAGGCGAGAGATGGAGCTCTACACGCCAGTTCTGGCGCTGGCCATCCTCGCGGCGGCGTTCGCGGGTGGGTCCGTGCTGATGAGCGCTGCCGTGGGCCCGAAGCGATACAACCGTGCGCGACTGGACTCCTACGAGTGCGGCATCGAGCCCACCCCGCAGCCGGTCGGCGGCGGCCGGTTCCCGGTGAAGTACTACATCACCGCGATGCTCTTCATCGTCTTCGACATCGAGATCATCTTCCTCTACCCCTGGGCGGTGCAGTTCGACGCGCTGAAGCTCTTCGGGCTGGTCGAGATGGTCCTCTTCATCGGCACCGTCTTCATCGCCTACACCTACGTATGGCGACGCGGCGGCCTGGAATGGGACTGAGAGCTGCGATGCACCGCACCTGCCTGCGTTCTCCTCGGTCGACGACCGCTCCGTTGCGCTCCGCACCGAGGTCGCCTTCCCTCGTCGGCCTTGGCATGCACGGCGCCTCGCAGCTCTCGACGGCTGCGATGCACCGCACGTGCCTGCGTTCTCCTCGGTCGACGACCGCTCCGCTGCGCTCGGCACCCAGGCTGACGGCCGCTCCGCGTCCTGGCGTCGCTGACGCCTCACCACTCTCAACCAGCTGGAAGGGGACGAGCTGATGGTCGGTATCGAGGAGAAGCTCCCCAGCGGCGTCCTGCTGACGACCGTCGAGGGCGTCGCCGGCTACATGCGCAAGGCGTCGTTCTGGCCGGCCACGTTCGGCCTGGCGTGCTGCGCCATCGAGCTGATGACGTCCGGCGGCCCGAAGTACGACATGGCCCGCTTCGGCATGGAGGTCTTCCGCGCCAGCCCCCGCCAGGCCGACCTGATGATCGTGGCCGGGCGGGTCAGCCAGAAGATGGCCCCCGTCCTGCGCCAGATCTACGACCAGATGCCGAACCCGAAGTGGGTGCTGGCGATGGGCGTCTGCGCGAGCAGCGGCGGCATGTTCAACAACTACGCCGTCGTGCAGGGCGTCGATCACGTCGTACCGGTCGACATGTACCTGCCCGGCTGCCCGCCGCGGCCGGAGATGCTCATCGACGCCATCCTCAAGCTCCACGACCAGGTGCAGAACACCAAGCTCGGCGTCAACCGGGAGCGGGAGATCGTCGAGCTGGAGTCGGCCGCACTGTCGGCGCTGCCGACCTCGGCGATGAAGGGGCAGCTGCGGTGACCGAGAACGACAGCACCGACCAGATGCCGGAGAACGTGCCCGCCCCCACCGGTGAGGTGCAGCAGGTCGGCACCCGTCACGGCATGTTCGGCACCCACGGCACCGGCGACACCAGCGGCTACGGCGGGCTCGTCCAGCCCGTCACCTACCCCGGTGAGGCCCAGCGCCCCTACGGCGACTGGTACGACGAGGTCGCCGACGCCCTGGAGGCGGCGGTCCGCGACGGCGGCCTCGAGGTCGCTGCGCCACGCGTGGTCATCCACCGCGGCGAGCTCACCTTCCACCTCCGCCGCGAGGACCTCGCGACCGTGGCGCGGGTGATGCGCGACGACGACCGGCTGCGCTTCGAGCTCTGCTCCAGCGTGAGCGGTGTGCACTACCCGGACGACACCGGCCGAGAGCTGCACGCGGTCTACCACCTGCTCTCGATGACCCACAACCGCCGGATCCGGCTCGAGGTCGCCGTGCCCGACGCCGACCCGCACGTCCCCTCGCTGGTCGCGATCTACCCGACGAGCGACTGGCACGAGCGCGAGACCTACGACATGTTCGGCATCATCTTCGACGATCACCCCGCGCTCACCCGCATCCTGATGCCCGACGACTGGCCGGGCCACCCGCAGCGCAAGGACTACCCCCTCGGAGGGATCCCCGTGGAGTACAAGGGCGGCACGATCCCGCCTCCCGACCAGCGGAGGAGCTACAGCTAGATGAGCAGCGATCAGGATCTGTACGCCGGCTCCAGCGAGACGACCGAGGGCCGGGTCTTCACCGTCTCCGGCCAGGACTGGGATGCCATCGTCGACGGCATCGCCGAGGAGGCCGACGAGCGTGTCGTCGTCAACATGGGGCCGCAGCACCCGTCGACCCACGGAGTGCTCCGGCTGATCCTCGAGCTCGAGGGCGAGACGGTGACCGAGGCCCGCTGTGGCATCGGCTACCTGCACACGGGCATCGAGAAGAACATGGAGTACCGGTCCTGGGTGCAGGGCACGACGTTCTGCACCCGGATGGACTACCTCGCACCGTTCTACAACGAGGCGACCTACGTGCTGGGTGTCGAGCGGCTGCTCGACATCGAGGACGACATACCGGAGAAGGCCCAGGTCATGCGGGTCCTGCTCATGGAGCTCAACCGGCTCTCGTCCCACCTGGTCGCGATCGCGACCGGCGGCATGGAGATCGGCGCGCTGACCGTGATGACGATCGGCTTCCGCGAGCGAGAGCTGGTCCTGGACCTGTTCGAGCTGATCACCGGCCTGCGGATGAACCACGCCTTCATCCGTCCCGGCGGCGTCGCCCAGGACCTCCCTCCGGGGGCGCTGGAGGAGATCCGCTCCTTCGTGGCGCTGATGAAGAAGCGGCTGCCGGAGTACGCCGCCCTCTGCAACGCCAACCCGATCTTCCGGGCGCGCCTCGAGGGGGTCGGCCACCTCGACCTCGAGGGCTGCCTGGCGCTCGGGCTGACCGGTCCGGCGCTGCGCAGCACCGGCTACCCGTGGGACCTCCGCAAGTCCGAGCCGTACAGCGGCTACGAGGACTACGACTTCGAGGTCCAGACCTGGGACACCTGCGACTCCTACGGTCGCTTCCGGATCCGGCTCAACGAGATGTGGGAGTCGCTGAA
Source organism: Nocardioides sp. (assembly GCA_049593675.1). Lineage (GTDB taxonomy): Bacteria > Actinomycetota > Actinomycetes > Propionibacteriales > Nocardioidaceae > Nocardioides. The sequence goes on along the minus strand of JBAWHI010000147.1, from coordinate 217 downwards.
GCTCGTCGAGCAGTGCCTGGACCGGCTCGCGCCCGGCCCCGTCATGGTCGAGGACACCAAGATCGCGTGGCCGGCGCAGCTGGCACTCGGCAGCGACGGCATGGGCCAGTCGCTCGACCACGTCAAGAAGATCATGGGCACCTCGATGGAGGCGCTCATCCACCACTTCAAGCTCGTGACCGAGGGCTTCCGCGTCCCGCCGGGACAGGCGTACGTC